>DAOWGM010000174.1 GCA_030637515.1 Bacteroidales bacterium | reverse complement strand
TATAAGCCAATATCTGCACTTAAGAGCGAAATAACAGCGGGTAAAAAGAAAACAAGATTTCGCAGTGTAATGATTATTGGACAGTTTATAATTTCAATCATTTTACTGAGTTCCACATTGGTTTTAAATAAGCAAATGCGTTATATCCAAACTAAAGATCTGGGATATGAAAAGGAAAACCTGGTATGCATATGGAATAATAATTTGGGTTGGAATAATATGAATAATTTGAAAGACGATTTATTAAAGAATCCAATGATAAAGAGTGCTACCATTTCTGGATTTTTACCATTCCCTTCTAATAGTGCCTCTAATGTACTTTATAAAGATGGAATAAGATCAACAAGTTTTGCACGCTATAATCTCAGTAATGTAGATCACGATTACATAAATACCTTAGGCATAAATATTATAAAAGGAAGAGGGTTTTCAAAAGAATTCCCAACAGATTCATCGGCTGTATTAATTAATAAGGCTGCTGCAAAATCTTTTGGTTGGGATGACCCAATTGGAAAAATTATTGGTTTTCCAATAAGTTTAACTGAAATTGAGAAATATACTGTTATAGGAGTCCTCGATAATTTTAATTTTGAATCTGTTCACAACCCAATATCGCCTATGGTTTGCTTTCTTAGTAAAAGCAGAGGTGCATTAACTGTTCGATTGGAGCCCGGTGCAGATATTTCTTCTTCTATTAAATTTCTGGAGTCGAAATGGGAACAATATTCTCCAGGCAATTCTATTAATTATACCTTTTACGATGATAGCTTAAATCATTTATATGCTTCTGAAGCTAAATTAAATCAGATACTTGTTGCCTTTACTGTTATAGCATTTTTTGTAAGTTGTCTTGGATTAATTGGATTAGCCATGTTTACTACAGAGCAACGAAAAAAGGAAATAGGTATTCGTAAAGTTGTAGGTGCCCGCATTATTCAAGTTGGAAAACTTTTATCCTATGATTTTACAAAACTTGTTATTATTGCATTCCTTATTGCAACGCCAGTTTCATATTATATAATAAGTAAATGGCTTGAGAACTATGCTTACAAAACAAAAATTTCTTGGTGGATATTCGTAGTAGCAGGATTAATTAGTTATATCACCGCGATGATCGCAATCGGTTATCAATCGTATAAAGCATCAGCTGCAAATCCCGTAGAAACACTCAGGGATGAATAAAGACAATTTAAACACAAAATCCACGATATTATGAAAACATTCCTAAAATTTTTCTTCAGAGTTACCTCGCGAAATAAAACATTTATGCTTTTGAATACAATGGGGCTTGCTATTGGTATGGCAGGTTTCATTATGATAATGCTTTGGGTAAATGACGAAATGTCTTATGATAAATTCAACGAAAATGCTTCCCGTATTGTAAGAACAAAAATTGAATACAGTATTATGGGAAAAGGAGATAATGCAGTCGTTTGTCCTGCCCCAATGGCGGCAGCATTAATCGCTGATTTTCCCGAAGTAGAGAATGCGGTTAGATTCAGAGATTATGGAAGTAGTACAATAAAATTCGAAGATAAGAGCTTCAAAGAAAACCGCATTATCTATGCTGACTCAACAGTATTTGACGTGTTTACTATTCCTTTGATTAAAGGAGACTCCAAAACTGCCCTTGTTGCTCCAAATACAATTACGCTTAGCGAATCGATGGCAAAAAAGTATTTTGGAGATGAAGATCCCATTGGAAAGGTTCTTAAATTGAACAACGGATCTGATTTTGAAATTACAGGTGTTTACAAGGACATTCCATCTGCATCGCATTTCCATTTTGATTTCATAGCTTCAGTATATACTTATGATGAATGTTATAATCAAGTATGGGTAAGTTTTAATTTTGTAACCTATGCATTATTAAAAGAAGGAGTTAATCATAAAGATTTCGAAAATAAACTCTCCTCATTAGTTGATAATTATATTTCCGTGCAGATGACGCAATTTATGGATATGCCTTGGGAAAAGATAAAAGAGAGTGGTACCTGGATGGAAGTAAAAATACAGGAACTTACTGACATTCATTTACATTCGCATTATACTGGTGAACTTTCCGTAAATGGTGATATTATGTATGTTTATATTTTTATAATCATTGCACTTTTTATTTTGATTTTAGCATGTATTAATTTTACAAATTTATCTACTGCAAAAGCAATTGCACGTTCTAAAGAGGTAGGTATGCGGAAGATATTTGGAATTCGAACCTTTAAGCTTGTTCGGAACTTTCTTTTAGAATCATTTATTGTTGTTTTTATTGCTCACATTATTGCAATGATTTTAGTCGAAGTATCTTTGCCATACTTTAATGAACTTTCAAGAAAATCACTCTCAATTAGTTATTTTGATCCTTCAATATTACTTGGTTTACTTGGTTTAATAATAATAACCAGTCTATTTGCAGGGAGTTATCCTGCATTTTATCTTTCATCTTTCAAACCTATTTCTGCTTTAAAAAATCAAGTTACTTCAGGCAAAAAGAAAACAAGATTTCGAAGCATATTAGTAGTAGGACAGTTTGTAATTTCAATCGTTTTACTAACATCAACTTTAGTACTAAATAAGCAGATGAGCTTTATTCAAAATAAGAATATGGGTTTTGATAAAGAAAATATTATTGCATTAAGGAATGCCTACTTAATTGGCAATAGTATTGAAAGTTTTAAGTATGATCTGCTAAATAATTCAGGAATAAAAAGTGTCAGTATTTCCGGTTATCTTCCGATTCCAAATAGTAGCAGTTCAAATACAGTTCTGTTTAAAGATGGAATAAAAACTCCGGAAATTGCATCATACGAAGTTTGGAATATAGACTATGATTATGTGAGTACTTTAGGATTAAAAATTGTTAAAGGAAGAGACTTTTCTAAAGATTTTTTGACAGATTCCGTGGGTATTTTGATTAATGATGCAGCAGCAAAATCGTTTGGATGGGATGACCCAATTGGACAAATTGTTGGATCATCTACAGATGATAATACCGAATTGGATAACTACACAGTAATTGGTGTAATGGAAAATTTCAACTTCGAATCGGTTCATGATCCGATTAAACCTCTTGTTTGCTTTTTAAATAGAAGCACGGGAGCAATGTCTATACGAATGGAAGCTAATGTAGATATTCGATCTACTATAAAGTTTTTGGAATCGAAATGGAAAGAGTATGCACCAGATCAACCTTTTGAATATGATTTTTTCGACGAAAGTTTGAATCAAATGTATGCAGCTGAAGTTAGGCTGGGAAGAATCCTAGTTGCTTTTACGGTTCTTGCATTTTTAGTTTCTTGTCTTGGTTTGTTTGGATTAGCTTTATTTTCAACCGAGCAGCGTAAAAAAGAAATAGGAATTCGTAAAGTTAATGGGGCTAGTATTTCCCAAACTGTAATGCTTCTTTCATATGATTTCACGAAGTTAGTTATAATCTCTTTTATAATTGCGTGTCCTATATCTTATTACGTTGTGAGCAAGTGGCTTGAAAACTTTTCCTATCGAACTAATATTTCGTGGTGGATTTTCGCGATTACAGGCTTGCTAAGTTATATTGTTGCCATGATAGCTATTGCATATCAGTCATATAGAGCAGCGGCTGCAAATCCTGCAGATACCTTAAGAGATGAATAATTATTAATATGTTAAAGTAAAAGTAGTTTCTTTTTCGGGGATCGATTGCATCGTAATATTCCCGCCATGTAAACGCATAATTTGTTGAGCAAGGCTTAGACCAATTCCAGAGCCTTGCTCTTTTGTTGTAAAGAAAGGAACAAAGATTTGGTCAATTATTTTATCGGGAATACCAATCCCGTTATCCGTTATTTCTAGAATAACTTTATCTTCTTTATTTTTAAATGCTTTTAAAGAAATTTTTCCTGAGGCTTTATGGATAGCATCAATGGAGTTTTTAAGTAGATTTATAAAAGTCTGTTCAATGTATTTTTTATCAGCATTTAATTCTAAATCTATTGGTTTTACTTCTATAGAAAGCTTTATGTTTTTTTCTGAGAGATTTTTTTTCATTAGTAACTCTAAATTATAGAATAACTCAGCTACTTTAAATCGTTCAAAATCCATCTTTTTTAATGAAGAAATGTTTCTGTAATTATTTACAAATTCCATTAAACCCTCTCCACGTTGCGATATTATACCTATACCTTCATGCGTTTTCTTTATTATACTTTCAGATATTTCATCTTTTGAGATTGTGCCATCTGATGTTGTTTTATAAAGTTTTTCGATTGAATTTGCCAATGAAGTTATTGGAGAAACAGTATTGTTTATTTCATGGGTTAATACGCGAATTAGTTTATGCCAAGATTCAAGTTCTTTCTCGGCTAACTCCGATTGAATATTCTGAAATAAAACTAATTTATACTTTTCCTTCTTTTGTTTAAACTCAGAAATCCTTACAGATAAAGATATCGCTTTCGATTTTCCTTTTATCATTATTAGTTTCTCTGTACCTGCACTATTCTTCAGAATGGTTTGATAAAAATTGGGATGAGAAATTTCAAATGCTTTTATATTTGTGACCTTTTTTATATTTAATAATTGTGTAGCACAATTATTAATCAGATCGATTTTGCCAGATTCGTTAATAGTAATAATTCCTGTTTGAGCATTTTCAATTACTGATTTAAAATACGAATGCTGAATTTCTTTTAATTCTGTAATATTAAAAAGTTGATCTCTAACAGTTGCAATATCATTTCTGACATTCTCAGATATGTGTGGAAAAATTCGATCATTAAAAGCAAATGATGCATCGTTGGTTTTTAATGCAGAAAAAAAGGTAGATACCTCTCTGTTGAATCTATTAATATATTTTAATAATAAAAGTATCTGAATAATAACTAATATAATTAAACTTGAGATTGTAAATAATTTCTCATCTTTAATAATAAATGGAATAGTAGCTATACTGGTACTTATAATAAGCAATATTCTTACAACAACATTAATATAGAATTTCTTACTTAGCATATCTAAAGTTCGTATTTATTTATTTTATTATGTAATGTCTGTCTAGTTAATCCCAATTCTTTTGCAGCTTCTACAATTACTCCTTTGTTGTTAGTTAAAGCTCTTTTGATAGCTGCTTTTTCAATTTCTTCGAATTTTAATGGCCAATCAGATTTAACGGAAGCTTGTTTTAATATAAAATCATCTGCTTGCAAACTCTTTCCTGAACTAAGAATAACTGCTTTTTCTATGGTATGCTTTAGTTCTCGTATATTACCTGGCCAATGATAATTAAGTAAAGAATCGATTGCACTTTTACTAAACTTTAATTGATCCTTTTCATATTTGTTAGTAAATATTTTAAGGTAATATTCTGCAATCTGAATAATGTCATCTTGTCTTTCTCTTAACGGAGGTAATTCAATTTGTACCGTATTAATTCTGTAAAAAAGATCGTCACGAAATAATCCTTGTTGAATTAATTCATCCAGATTTTTATTTGTGGCTGATATAAGACGTATGTCAATTGGAACAGGAGTGTTACTGCCTAACGGAATTATTTCTCTTTTTTGTAATGTTGTAAGAAGTTTCGATTGCAAAGAAACAGGTATGTTCCCAATTTCATCTAAAAATAAAGAGCCTT
This sequence comes from Bacteroidales bacterium, assembly GCA_030637515.1. GTDB lineage: Bacteria > Bacteroidota > Bacteroidia > Bacteroidales > UBA12077 > UBA12077. Next base: position 2,987 of record DAOWGM010000174.1, on the reverse strand, counting down.
TATCTGCAACTTCAAATCTTCCTGTTCGATCTTCTTTTGCGTCAGTGAATGATCCTTTTTTATGACCAAATAATTCACTCTCAAATAAGGTTTCTGAAATTGTTCCTAAATCAACACTAATCATAGGTTTTGAGGAACGCTTTGATTTTTGATGAATCTCTCTTGCGATAAGTTCCTTACCAGTACCATTCTCTCCCAGGATTAATACATTAGCATCAGTAACTGCAACTTTATCAATTAATTCAAAAATTTTACTCATAGCTGGCGAAGAGCCAATAATTTTCTCAGTTGATTTATTTATTTCAGCACTTAGAGTATCTTTTTCTTTATCAAGTTTTATGATCTTAAGCTGCGATTGCCTAATCTTTAATGCTGATTTCAAAGTGTAAATTAATTTTTCGTTATTCCATGGTTTGATAATAAAATCTGTAGCTCCTGCCTTGATTGCTTTAACTGCTAAATCAACATCGCCATATGCTGTTATCATAATAATTATGGCATGACTATCAATCTTTAATATCTCATTTAACCAGAATATTCCTTCGTTACCAGTATTTAATCCAGCAGAAAAATTCATATCCAACAATACAACATCGTAATTCTCTTTTCGATAATCCGATGTTATTAAATTGGGATTTGAAATGGTATCTACAATCTCAAATTCATCATCTAAAAGCATCTTTAAAGATCGAAGGATACTTTTATCATCATCTACAATTAATAACTTTCCTTTATTTCGCATTAATCTTATTTATATCTTTATTGTGTATTAATATGTAAATTTTTTTAACCGAAATGTAAAAATTTTTTACACAAAAACAAAGTTTGTGAATTTGCATATCACATAAGTGGTAGTTATACAGCTATTTATGGTTATTGGTATCTTTCTTGGCATAAAGCTGCAAAGAAGTAAAACCAAACAAGTATAAAATATGTTACGTAATTTTCTCAAAATATCCGTTAGAAATCTGATTAGAAACAAAACCTATTCTGTTATCAATATTCTTGGATTATCAATTGGTATGGCCTGTAGTATTTTGATATTCCTTTTTATCTTCGATGAATTAAGCTATGATAAGTACCACGAAAATTCTGATGATATTTATAGGGTTGGCATAAACGCTAATTTTGGAGGTAATGATATCACGGCTTATATAAGCGGGATGCCTTTGGGTGATGCTTTTGTCAATGAAATTCCAGAAGTGACCTCATCGGTACGTGTTGTAAAAATGTCATTTGAATCTAACGAATCTGTTATAAATCATGATAACAAAACTTTCATGGAAAGGAATCTGTTCTATACGGATAGCACTTTTATAACAATTTTTGATGTTGAGTTTATTGAAGGTGATCCTAACAGATGTTTGCATTTGCCTTATCAGATTGTAATTACAGAATCGGTTTCAAAAAAATATTTTGGAAAAGAAAACCCCGTTGGCAAATCATTAAATATATCAGGGGAGGAGTATCTAATCTCTGGGCTTATTAAAGATTGCCCACCTAATTCTCATTTTAATTATACAATTTTAATATCATTAGTAAGTACAGAATATGTGGACTATTCTACATGGTTAGCAAATGATATGAGTTATACATATCTCTTGCTTGATAAAAAATCATCAGTAGATAAGGTTGTGAAAAAAATGAATGATATGGCTATCATGCAAGCTGAAAAAGAATTAGAGACGTCATTTGGTATAGATTTAAAATCATTTTACGAATCAGGAAATTATTTTAAATATATGCTTCAAGCCCTTACAGATATTCATTTGCATTCGCATACTGATTTTGAAATTGAAGCAAATTCTAACATCGATTATGTTTATATATTCTCAGTTATCGCACTATTTATTTTAATTGTTGCTTGCATAAATTTTATGAGTTTATCCACTGCACGATCAGCTAAAAGGGCTAAAGAAGTTGGCATAAGAAAAGTTGTGGGAGCCAGAAAGAGTATAATATTTAAGCAATTTTTAGTTGAATCTATTGTCATAAGTTTTATTTCATTGTTTATTGCAATGATAATTGTTGAGTCTGTATTGCCATTTTTCAATAACTTTATTTCTAAAGAATTAAGTGTTGGGTATTCTAAAAACATCTATGTTATCCCAGTGCTAATAATTTTAGCAGTGATTGTAGGATTATTTTCAGGGATTTATTCTGCAAGTAGTTTATCTTCAATTAAGATATTAAGTGTCATAAAAGGTTCATTTTATTCAGATAAAAACAATTCCTGGTTTAGAAATGGATTGGTAATCTTCCAGTTTACTGTCTCAATAATTTTATTTATCAGCACGTTTATTATATATAGTCAGCTTAGTTATATAAAAAATAAAGATATTGGTTTTGAAAGAAATGATGTGTTAATTATAAATAAGGCATATTATTTAAAAGATGAATATAGATCTTTTAAACAAGAATTAGAAAAGAATTCTATAATTAGTGGAGTTACTTTTTCAAGCACTTTACCAGGTAAAGCTTTTAGTGGTTTCCCTATTATGGTTGAAGGTGATAATTCTAATACCACTTATGTTCCCAGAGAGATTCTTACGGATTATGATTTTGCTGATTTATATAAATTAAAAATAAAAGAAGGCAGGTTATTTTCAAAAGAGTTTGCTGCCGATTCTTTTTCTATTATTTTGAATGAATCTGCAGTGAAAGAATTTGGATTGAAAGAACCTGTAGTTGGACAAAGAATAATAAGTTCATTTGATAATAATACAAGGTATTGGAAAATTATTGGAGTTGTTGAGAATTTCAACTTCAGATCTTTGCATCAGACTGTTGGGTCAATTGTTATACTCCCAAATCGTCGAAATGCCGAATACATTTCAGTTAAGTTTAATGGTAATTTGGATAGCGATAAAGTTGAGCTCGTTAAGGTAATTTGGGAGAAGTTTGTTTTGGATTCACCTTTTGATTATTCTATACTTGAAGATGATTTTGCAAATATGCACATTGAGGAATTTAAAACTGGTGAGTTG
>DAOWGM010000144.1 GCA_030637515.1 Bacteroidales bacterium | reverse complement strand
TAGGGAACAATATCCATGGTGAAATACCAAAAGCTGAAGGAATTGTTCCTATAACTATTGAAACTCCACCAACAGTAAGTGCATATGGTAATTGAGTCCTAACATGCTCAATATGATTACAAGAACTTGCCAATGAACTTAATATTGTCGTATCCGAAATAGGAGAGCAGTGATCACCTAGAACAGATCCAGCTAAAACAGCAGAAACAACATTATAAAAAATCGATAATGATTCATCATGATTCAATCCAAAATTCTGTGCTATTAACCATGATGCTGGTAATATTAAAGGATATAAAATAGCCATTGTTCCCCACGAAGAACCTGTTGAGAAAGCAACTAAAGCACCAAGAATAAAAGTAAATGCCGGAATAAATTGAGGCGATATATTTATACTAACTAAGCTTTGTGAAATAAAATCAGCTGTATGTAAATGCTTTGTAACTAAAGCAATAGACCATGCTAATATTAAAATAACAATAGCTGTTAACATGGTTCGAAAGCCATTTATTAAGCTGTCAATAGTATCTTTTAAGTTGAGAATTTTCTGAACAAGAGTAAGTGTGATTGCCATAAGTACTCCGGAAATCGATGCCCATAGCAAAGCCTTATATGAATCGCTATTTCCAATTACGGTAGATAATTTTGTCCCAAATGACATCGTAGTATCATCCCAAACTGATTGATCCCAACCTGTATATAATAATCCTGCAAAGGTCCCGAAAATGACAATAAACACCGGTATAGCAGCATTATACCATCTTGGTTTAATGTGTTCGGAAACTTCTAATTCATTAAGTTTATTAGAAAAAGTATTACCGTTATCATCCAAAGCTACATCTTTAGCGAGACGAGCTTTTTTCTCTGCATGATACATAGGTCCGAAATCAACCTGTTTTCTAATTAGAATTAAAATAAAAAGCAGGGTGAAAATCGGGTAAAAGGCATATTTCAATGAACTTAGAAAAATACCATATGCACTTTCTGTTAATCCAATTGTATTTATACCATCCTGAATATAACTTAGCTCGGCACCAATCCAGGTTGTTACAAAAGCAATTGCTGTAATAGGAGCTGCTGTTGAATCTACAATATAAGCGAGTTTTTCACGACTAATCTTAAGTTTATCGGTAACTGGTCGCATGGTATTTCCTACGACCAAAGTATTTGCGTAATCGTCAAAAAATATGGCTATACCTAATAGCCATGTAACAAATTGCCCGGAACGCGGACTGTTGGCATACCTCGATAAAATATTTACAACACCTTTCATGCCTCCGTTGCGCGTTATAATATTAACCATTGCCCCAATAAGCATAGAAAATATGATTATAGCTAAATGTCCGGTTTCAGTTAATGCTTCTATAATATAGGTGTCAACTATCGCAAATATTCCTTTAAAAACCGAAAGGAAAAGATTGGTGTCCTGATACCAGAACATAGTTGTTGTACCTACTAAAATTCCAATAAATAAAGCAGTAAAAACTTCCTTAAAAATGAGTGCAAATAATATGGCAATTAGTGGCGGAATAACCGAAAACCATAAAGGTATTGGATTAATTTTCTTTGTGTATGTATAACCTGACACTTCAAGTTTAAATTCCTGCTTCTCAGTAAACTTGTAGCTGAATTCGGCTGTACCTTTTATTACTCTGGCAACAACTGGCTTATTGTTTACTTTTATTGTTACAGGATATCCTTCAAATGTTTTTCTGAATTCTGGATTTTTAAAATGCACCTTAACTTTGGCATTTATGCCTTTCATTATAACATTTGTCATTTCAACTTCAACGTCTTTTTCAGAAAGGTTTGGACCAGTTGGGTTATCGTTTGAGAAACATTGAATTGAAACCAGAACAAGACTGAAGAATAATAAGAGTGGTTTTAATACAGAATTCATTAGCAACTATTTTTTGAAAAAAGACATCTCTAAAATAGAGAAAATAATGTGATTATCTCATTTTTTGACATAGTACTTTTAAATTGGTTTAAGCTTACTGTACAAGTAATGATTTTTTTGTGAGAAGGGTAATAACTTAAAAAGCAAATTAAATTGATTTTGAAACTGTTAATTATCCTTAAAACTTAAAAGGTTTTTTTGATTTTTATAAAAAAATGGAGTAATTTGGAGTATATATTTGAATCATGGGAAAGTATCTGAATTTTGATTTTCTGAAAATTGAACATGAAAACCCTGCACCAAAACAAGGTTGTATACTTATATCCGAACCTTTGCTATCCGACACATATTTTAAACGTTCTGTTGTTCTTATAACAGAGCATTCTGAAAAAGGATCAGTTGGATTTGTTTTAAACAAACCTGTCGATGTGCCTGTAAATGATTTGTTAGCAGACTTTCCTGATTTTGATTCAAAAGTTTATGTTGGAGGACCTGTTGCAAAAGATACGATCCATTTTTTACATACTTTAGGCGAATTGGTGGAAGGTTCTGTACACGTAATTGATGACATATATTGGGGCGGAGATTTTGATATTTTAAAGGATCTTATAAATGAAGGAATAGTTGAATATTCTCAAGTTCGTTTTTTCCTTGGATACTCAGGTTGGAGTCCGAATCAGTTAGAAACTGAAATAGAAGAAAATGCCTGGCTTGTTTCAAAAGTAGATTCTTCTAAAATTATGACTGCTGATAAAGATATTTGGAAAGAAACACTGGATCTTTTAGGTAAAAAATATAAAGTGTGGTCTAACGTTCCTGAGAACCCGACAATGAATTAAATTATTCTGGTTTATTAAAAGCGACACTATTTAACTTATCGGTCAGTTTCTTGGCATTATCATTATAAAAGCGCTTTTCTTTATAAGCTAAAACCCATTTTATTCCTGAAATACTATTTGTGAAAAAAACTTCGTTGGCATCAAGAAGTTGTTGCTCTGTAATCGATTTTTCGTGATTTATTGTAAATCCAACAGAATCGGCTATTCTGAGGATTTGTTTACGCATTATTCCAGCCACAGGTCCATCTTTTAATGCAGGAGTACACAACGTTTCACCTTTTATTAAAAAGATATTTGAACTTATACCTTCAACTATATTTCCATTCTCATTTAATATTATGCAGTCGTCTAACTTTTTTTCTTTAGCATATAAACCTGCCATTACATATAACAATGCATTGGAAGTTTTTAGATTTGAAAAAGAATTAACGGGCTTTTTTATTTCATTGTAAAGATCAATAACTAAGCCTTTTTGATTTAATGAATAAAGATCATTTTCGATATATTCTGTTTCAACTAAGTAAGAAACACTGTTTTCTTTTGGTGTATATTTCCCACCATTATTTCTATAAACGCTTAAACGGATTCTTACACCTTGATAAAGTTTGTTTTTATGTAATAATTTAATGATTTCTTTTTCCAGAAGGTTTGATTCAATTACCGATGGAATTTCCATTTTAAGAATATTCATTCCATATTTCAAACGAATCATGTGATCTTTAAAAAACTGAATTTCAGCTCCATTAGCATGCATTGTCTCAAATAGAGCATCGCCATAGCAAAAAGCTCTATTATTAAAGCTTAAACCAAATTCATCTTTAAAATGATATTCGCCATTATGTAATATGAATGAATTTACTGCCATTATTTATTAGTAAAACTTCAAAAAACAAACACCAAATTACAAATAATATTCAATTTCCAAACGTTTAGAACTAAATTTGTAAACTTTGCAGTGAAAGAATTTGAACTTTAGTATTTTGAAATTTATTTGGGATTTGGTGTTTTGTTATTTGTCATTTAATATCTGATCTACATATTCTTTAATATTCTTGTTAAGTTCCACTTTTATACCTTTCACCCCAGCTCCTTCAGAACATTCTACATCACGCATTTTATCACCAAGCATATAAGATTTCTTAGGATCGATATCAAAACGTGCCAGAGCTTTTTCAATCATTAAAGAGTTAGGCTTACGACAAATACACTCTTCATTTATACTATGATGTGGACAATAATATATTTCTGATAACTGAACGTTTGCTTTCTTAAGTTCTTCGGCTAAATATGCATGTATTTCTTCTACATCTTTGTGTGTATAAAGCTTTTTAGAAATACCTCCCTGATTTGTAATAAGTATTAAAAGATAGTTATTGTCATATAAACGTTTTAGGTTTTCAATAATCCCATCGTTCAATTTAAACTCACTCAAATTATAAGTATAATCTCCTGGATCGAAATTAATAACACCATCTCTGTCAAGAAAAATAGCTTTATTCATATTTAAATTTAAAAAATATTAAATAACTGACCCAAAAATACATTAATCAATTTAGGTTCTAAAATAAGAGGGAAAAGAAAACCAAAAACGGCACCAATAAAATGGGCATCGTGGTTAATATTATCATTACTTTTCTTACTCATGTAGTGCGAATAAGCTAAATAAAGAATTCCAAAAACAATTCCTGGGATAGGTATAACTGCATAAAAATATAATTTACCCAGTGGTTGAAAAAATATGCTTGTGAAAACTACTGCAGAAACTGCACCTGAAGCACCAACAGAATTATACCAAGGGTCATCTTTATGATTTCTAATACTTGTAACAGTAGCAAAAATCATGCTTGCAAAATATAGTATTACAAATGATAAAACCGGAGACTTTATTATACCTTCTGCTGCAAGTTGATCGAATATGTTTTCGACTGCACTTCCAAACGAAAACAAAACAAACATATTAATAAATAAATGCATCCAATCGGCATGAATAAAACCATGAGATATTATTCTGTACCATTCTTTTTTATGGTAAACCGCATATGGATTAAGCTGAAGTTTGTCAGATATATCACGTCTATTAAATGCTAAAATGGAAATAGCTGATGTAATTACAATAAGTAAAATGGTCATCGTGTAATTATTAATGCAAAATTCTATAAACTAATTCTTTAAGAAGTTCACCTTGAGATGTACTTACGTTATTAAAACCTTTTGATTTAAGATCATACTCCCGAAGCATGCTTATTATTTCTACTGTCTTTTTTGGATTATACTGTTTTGCAGCTTTTTCATAATCACCAATAAAATATGGATTTACTTTTAGTGTAGCTGCCACATTTCGTCTGTCATTTTTATTTTTTAAAAAATGATATGCAAGTACTTTACTGTAGAAATGATATAAGGTGGAAATAGTTAATGTAAAAGGGTTGTTTTTTGGATTTTGACTAAAGTAGTTAACAATTCTGTTTGCTTTTAAAACATTCTTTTGAGTTAAGGCTTTATGTAATTCAAAATTATTATAGTCCTTACTTATTCCAATATTTCTTTCAATATGGTTTGTATTTATATTATGTTCACCATCTGGAAGGGTAATAATTAGCTTATCTAACTCATTTGCTATTTTGCTAAGATCGTTACCTAAGTATTCATTAAGCAACATTCCTGCACCCGGATCAATAGTTTTGTTTTTACTTTTTAGGTAACCATTTACCCAACCCGGAACTTCATTATCGTATAACTTTTTGGATTCAAACAGAACTCCGACTTCATTAATTACTTTGTATAGTTTTTTTCGTTTATCAAGCGTTTTATACTTGTAGTTAATAACTAATAAAGTTGATTTTAAAGGTGCATTAGCGTAATGAATTAATTCTTCAATATTCTTAATATTCTGAGCTTCTTTTACAATAATAACCTGATGATTTGCCATCATCGGAAATCGTTTTGCAGAATTTATTACAGTATGAATTTCTGTATCTTTTCCATAAAGAATCGTTTGATTAAATGACTTTTCTGCTTCAGTTAATACATTGTCATTGATATATTTTGTGAGCAGGTCAATAAAGTATGGTTCTTCACCTGATAAGAAATATATCGGCTTATATATTTTATTTTTTAAATCAGTAAAGATTTGATCGAAATTCATACTTAAATCATATTAAAAACGTAAATGCTTTACAGATTCCTTATTTTCTTGAATTTCTTTTAAGGCTTCAATCCCAATTTTAACATGAGCTTCAACATATTTCTTTGTAACCAATTCATCACTTTTTGATGTTTTAACACCTGCAGAAATCATGGGCTGATCAGAAACTAATAATACGGCACCTGTTGGTATCTCGTTTGCAAAACCAACTGTAAATATAGTCGCAGTTTCCATATCAATTGCCATTGATCTGGTTTTATGTAAATATTTTTTAAATCGTTCGTCGTATTCCCATACTCGTTTGTTTGTAGTATAAACTGTTCCGGTGAAATAATCCATTTTATGGTTTCGGATGGCTGTAGAAACTGCCATTTGCAGTTTAAAAGCCGGGAGAGCAGGAATTTCAGGTGGTAGATAATCATCTGATGTACCTTCACTTCTAATAGCAGCAATTGGTACTATAAAGTTGCCGAGTTCGTTCTTTCTTTTTAGTCCACCACATTTACCTAAAAATAATGCTGCTTTAGGTTTTATTGCACTTATTAAGTCCATAATGGTTGCAGCATTAGCACTTCCCATACCAAAATTAATCATAGTAATATTATCGGCAGTTGCACATTGCATATTTGCGGCAGGGTCAAAAATTTCAACATTATTCCATTCGGCAAATAATTCAAGATAATGCGAGAAGTTTGTTAATAATATATAATCCCCAAATTGATCTAAAGGGCATCCAGTGTATCGGGGTAACCAGTTTTTTACTATTTCGTCTTTAGTTTTCATATTGTAGTAGTATTATATCTTTTATCTTTCTTATTTTTATAAACAGAATTATAAGTTAGATATGGAGAAGCTAAATTTACCAACTTATTCGTTTAATATAAAATTAATAGAGCAAAGAAAATACATTTTTGATTTTATTCGAAAGAAATTTGTGATATTAACTCCTGAGGAATGGGTTCGGCAAAATTTTCTAAAATACTTGGTCAATGAGAAAAAATATCCTGCCTCATTAATTTTTGTTGAAAAAGAATTTAAACTCAATAATTTATCGAAAAGGAGTGATGCAGTTGTTTATAATAAAACAGGAAGTCCGGTTTTGATTGTTGAGTGTAAAGCTGCAAGTGTTAAGATCGATCAAAAAGTATTTGATCAGATTGCGCGTTATAATATGAAACTCAAAGTTGATTATTTAATTGTTACAAATGGCTTGGAGCATTTTTGTTGTAAAATTGATTATCAAAATCAAAAATACCTTTTCTTAAAAGAGGTTCCTGAATATGAAAATGTTAATATTTAATTGTCTGAATTAATTAACTGATACATATATTCATTTTTTGTTCCATCAGAAAATAATAACCAATCTTTTTTAGTTCCGATTAACTGAAATCCCTTTTTTGTAAAGAGATTTATACTTTCTGAATTATCATCGGTAATATTGCAAAATAACTGATGAAGTTGAAGCACCGAAAAACAATATTTAATTAACACATCCAATGCATCAGATGCATATCCTTTGCCACGGTTTTCCTTTTCAGCAATAAGTATTCCTATACCTGCTCTTTTATGAAGAGGGTCATAGTCGAAAAGATCAATTGTACCAATAACTTCTCCATTGTTTTTTTCAATCATTAAACGAAGTTGTTTCGATTGAAAAATATCTAAATGAGAATTATCAATGAATTGTTTAATAATATTTTTAGAAAATGGGGTAATTGTATTACTTAAATGCCATATAGAATTATCATTTTCCCACTTGTGGATAATATCCAAATCATAAGGTTCAATAGCTCTTAATTTTGTTGTTTCACCTTTTAGAATATCCAAGTTTTTATCGGATTAAGTAAATTACCTATCGTTAGAAGTAATTTCGAGTTTTACAATGTCTTCCTGCCCAAAACCATTCTGATCAAATTTGGAAACATATGCATTTGTTCCATCTCCAACAGGGAAGAAAAAAAGATTGTCGTCTGTAGAATTTATTGGATAACCTAAGTTTCTTGGTTTTTCCCACTTCCCATTTTCATTCAATTGTGCATAAAAGATATCAAATCCACCCATATTATAATGACCTTGTGAGCTAAAAAAAAGTTTCCCCCCATCTTTACTTAAGATAGGGGTTTCTTCATTTAATGAAGTGTTTATTTCAATTCCTAAATTAATTGCCTTGCCCCAATCATTTGTTTTTTCATCAAAAACAGATTTGTAAATATCAGTTCCGCCAAATCCTCCCTTACGGTCACTTACAAAATATATGGTCTTCCCATCTTCAGATAATGATGCAAATGTTTCCTGATATTTTGAATTTATATGCTTATTTAATTTTTCAGGAGTTGTCCATCGTTCATTTTTTATGCGATGACTAATGTAAATATCACTGTTATAACTATCATATTTATATAAGAGCAGTGTTTTTCCATAACTTGATAAAAAACAGGAGTATATATTTCCATCTGAACTTAACTCAGGAGTAATATTTCTTGGAGTTGTCCACTCATTATCCACTTTTTTTGTAAAAAATATAGCATCGTAGAATTTTAATTTAGATACATATACCATGCAATTCTCATTAGAAGAAATTACGGGTCTTATATTTGGAAAGCCATCATTTATTCGATCTCCAATGTTACTTTCTTTAACGTCAATTGGATTATTCATAAATTCTTTAGCTATTTCACATGATAGAATTTGCTTTTCAATATAATCGGTATTGTAAATTTTATTATCGGCAAGTTTCTGTTTAAATCTTTCAAATGTTTCTATTGCTTTGTCCAGCTCATTGTTGACCTGGTATGCACAAGCAAGATAAAAAATTGTTCTGATTGGTGCATTTGTTTCCTTAAAAGCACCTTCTTTAATAACTTTAGTAATATTTTCGCATGCTTCTTCTAAGTAAGGAATTGATTTGTTTTTTTGGCCGGGAATCTGTAAGTAGCACTCACCAATTCTATGATTAATATATGCATTATCAAGCCCGTTATTTAAAAGATTAAGGTATAGTCCCAGCGCTTCATTATAATCTTCATAAAGAATATAATATTCAGCCTCGTAGAATGCATCTTTTAGCGCATTTTTGGATTGTGGAAATGCAGTAGAATACCCTATTATAGTGATTAATGCAATTAAAATTACTTTTCTCATAACTCTATCAAAATAAGTTAATTTCGCTAAGCAAGTTACTCAGTTTAAATAAAAAATACCAATAAAAACAATTTATTATCTTCTACTTTCCTTGTTTGCTTTATCTTTTCTGCGATTGAAGTATATAATAATTATTCCAAGAAGAATTCCCGCAATACTAATATAAAGGATCATCCATTTATTTGCCTTAGTATCAGCGTATTTAGTTGGGATTTTTTCTTCTTTTGCAGCTAATTCAGCTTCTTTAGCAGCCTTTGAAGCAATATTCATTCCTTCAAGTAGAGCAAAGATATTATTAAGCTCTGTTTCAGAATACGTATTCTTATTTCGTAGATAGGTTTTTAAATCCTCAATACTCACAATGTCAATTGCTGAAGCATCCATATTTTCTAATAATCCTGAGATATCAGATTTAAGGATTTCTTGGAGTTTTGCAAGTAAAACATCAACAGGTATACCTGAAGTATATAAATACTTTTCAAGTAAATTAATGATATCGTTATTATTGTAATTATGTATTTCAGATTCTTTTTCCAGATTTTGAATAGCGGATAAATTATTCTTATAATCAGCTTGATTTAAATTCATTTCTTTTAATACAACATTTAAATCACCATCCGAAATTTGATATAATTTATTTATAAACTCTTCGGTATTATCAGTTGAGCTAATTGCTAAAGCAATAATTAATGCTTGTGTTTGCTCTTTTGATAATCCCATAGATTCCGCTTTTGCATAAATCTGAGAAATTAGATCTTCAGCTGAAGTTGCAGATGTAATTTTATTCATTCCTATAAGAGTCCTGAAATCCTTATTGTTAAATGAGCTAACATCAGACAGGATGCTTGCTAAATCTTCATTTATTGGAGTGTGTGAAATGATGATTTCTTCATTTTTAACATTGTTATGCTTGTCAACCAGTTTGAAGTTTAATTTACTTTTTTCACCTTTAGGTTCCAGTTCGTAAACAAAACTTTCTTTATTAATATTAAAACTTTCTTTATTGATTAATTGATCGTCAACATAAGTTTCTACAAATAATTTAGAACCTTTTTCAACCGAAAGTTTAATTTTTACACTTTTCTTTCCATTCTCAGAAAGCGTAACAATTTTTTCATCAATGTTTAATTCTGCAATAAAATCTTTAGGTAAATATGATACAGTTACTTCTTCTGTTTTAACGTTGTTATTTTTATCAACAAGTTTAAATTTGATAATACTTTCACCAATAAGAGGTTTATACTCATATATAAAGTCTTCTTTATTAATATCAAATTCTTCTGAGTTAATTAGATCGTCTTTATAAAAAGTATTTACAAACAGTTTATTTCCTTTCTGAACAGATAATTTAATTTTTATATTACGATCATCACTATCTGCAGTATAGAAAGATTTTTCTGCATTAATTTCAGGTAATATATCTTCTTCTATCGTTTCGTCAGGAATTAAAGTCGAAAGGAAAACTTCTTTTATATCATATGATTTTGATATGTAAAACTGATCACCAGTTTCGTCGTTTTTCAGACTTTCATAAACTAAATGATTTAATCCCAGTGGAGTCTGATACTGATATTCTGTTACATCATTATCAGGTTTTAATATTGCAATTGTATCCTGATTCGTTTTATTAATAATATTTATACTAAAATCTTTCTTATTTCGGTCTTGTTTATTGTCAAATGTTTCAATTCCTTCTACAATAAGGTTATTATAGCCAGGAAGGTCAAGTAATTGAAATTGATAGATATCTTGACCGCCAAAACCTTTTCTTGAAAATTGTGAGCAATATGCAAAACTACCATTCTCGTTAGGAGCAAAGAAGATATCGTTATCTGTTGAATTAATAGGATAACCAATATTTACTGGAGTACTCCAAGTATTTCCTGCTTTTTCAGAATAAAAGATATCATAGCCACCCATTCCCTTATGTCCCTCTGAGCTAAAAAATAATCGGTTACCATCAGGAGTTAAAAATGGTGTATTTTCATTCCAGCGGGTATTAATATTTTCTCCTAAATTCTCAGGAACACTCCAAGTTGAATCAGGTAATCTTTGAGCAACATAAATGTCTAGATCTCCAAATCCACCTGCACGGTTACTTACAAAGTATAGTTTTTGATTGTCGGGTGATAAGGAAGCATGTGATTCCCAGTACTTAGTGTTGATGTTTTCGTCCAGTTTTTTTACTTCTGTCCACATTCCATTTTTTAAGTAACTAACATATATATTCCCATCAAAATTATCATCACGGTATATATATAACTCCGTTCCATCATAAGACAAACCTGTTGATGCACTTTTATCATCTATTCCAAGTTGCCCCATAATATTTATTGGATAACCCCATTTCCCGTTACTGTCTTTTTTAGAATAAAAAATTGCATCGTAGAATTGAAGCGAAGCAGTAAAAACAAGTGTAGATCCATCTCCAGAAACTATAGCATTAAACTCATTAAACCGTGTATTTATAGGATTCCCCAGATTGCTTGCTATAAAGCTAACCGGCTCATATTGAAATTGTAAAGCGTTACGGCATGCATTAAATTGTCTGTCAAGGTAATCAGTGTTATATATGTCCTTATTGGCAAGTTTTTTAGTTCTGGTAATTGCATTTTGGAAACCAGAATATACGTCAATAGCTTCATCAATTTTGTTATTTACTAGATAAGCATTTCCGAGGTAAAATAAAGCATCAACCGGAGCTAGTTTTTCTGAATAGGTATTGTTACGGTATGAGTCGGTTGTTTTTTGTATAGCATTCTCAAGATATGGAATTGACTTTGCTTTTTGACCAGGAATTTGTAGATACGAAAAGCCAATTTTATACATTACGTTGTAATTCAATGAATCTGATTCAAGAACCCTTAGAAATAAAGGAATCGCTTCTTCGTAGTCTTCGTAAGAAAACCATGAATCTGCATCTAGAAATAATTCTTCTAATTCATAATATTCCTGAGCAGGCATATTTGAAATAAAAAATAAGCTTATAGCTAAAAGTATAAAAAGCCTTTTCATATTAATCTTCATAATCTTAAGCGAAATTAGATAAAAATAATGAAAATTTTATGCAGAAGCTGATAATCTTAAGAAAAAATAGTTGTCTATAAAATATTTTAATGTAAGAAGAGACAATTCTTTATCTAATTCTCTGAGGTATTTGTGTTTTGAATATTTAGTTCTTTTTCTTTTTCAGGGATATTTTCTCTTTCAAAAATCTGAATGCGGTAGATGTCATTTTCGCCATATCCACTTTCTTTAAATTTAGAATAATAAGCAATTTCTCCATTTTTTAAAGGGAAAAAGAATATGTCATCATCTGTTGTATTAAAAGGAAATCCTAAGTTTTCAGATTTTGACCATCCATTTCCTGATTTTTCAGATTTAAAAATATCAAATCCTCCAATATTAAAATGTCCTTGCGATGAAAAGTAAAAAGAATTATTATCTCCAGTAATAAAAGGAGAAGCTTCATCAAAACTTGTATTTATTGTTCCTCCCATATTTACAGGTGCCTGCCAGTTTCCATTTACATCAATCTCCGATTTGTAAATATCAAAACCTCCGAAACCTCCTTCGCGATCGCTTGTAAAGTATAAGGTTTTTCCATCATCACTAACGCATGCATGAGTTTCAGCAGCCGGAGAATTTATATTATTGTTTAGTTTTACAGGTTCTTGCCATAAGCCATCAACAAACCTACTGGTATATATATTAAAGTCATCATTATCATTACTCATTAAATAAAGTGTATTTCCATCTTTAGTAAGATATACCGGATTTAAGGGATTTTCTGAGTTAAAGTCAAGCGAAACATTTCTTGCTGGTAACCAACGCCCATCACGTTTTTTTGATGAGAAAATCCCATTGTAAAACCTTAACTCACTAATAAATATGATTGTTTCTTCATCTTCTGAAACCAAAGGGTTTATATTATTAAACTTACTGTTAATATTTCTACCCAAGTTAGATTCAATAATACTGGTTGGAATTTTATTTAGTTCAAGAGCATTTTTACAGGCAGTAATTTCTGCATCTACAATTTTGATTTTTTCTTTTTCTTCAGGCTTCAGATATTCTTTGTATTTGTTAAATGCTGTAATTGCTTCTTTTAGCTTTCTATTTACTCTGTATGCCATTCCAAGATACAAATATGTTTCAATAGGAGCATTTCTTTCAGTATAAAGTCCAACATTATAATCTATAGAGATATTTTCAGTAGCATCTTCAAAATAAATTATTGATTTCTCTTTTTGATTTGGAATGTTCAAATAACATAATCCTATTCTGTGCTTAATATTAGCATCTCTTCTTCCTGCATCATAAAGTGCAGTAAAAGAAGGTAAGGCTTCACGATATTCTTTGTAGATCAATGAAAATTCCCCATTTATAAACAGTCTCTTCAGTTCTTTTTTAGTTTGAGAATGTGTTGGAGATGTGAATGAAAAAATAACAAATAGTGCTATTAAAAAATGTTTCATAGCGGTCCTGATTATTACACGTGAAAACAAATGTAATAATTAATGTTAATTTTTCTAATAAAACAGGAATTATTTAAAAAACAAAACGCCAGTTTGTTACTGATGTTTTTGTTCGTTTTTAAGCATTTCTTTTTATGTCAAAATCTTCCAGATAATCCGAAATTTTCTTTAAAAACATTCCGCCTAAAGCACCATCAACAACTCTGTGATCATATGCAAGAGATAATATCATTTTATGACGAATGGCTATTGCATCTCCAGTTGGAGTTTCAATAACTGCTGGTTTTTTTACAATTGCACCAACACCCAAAATGGCAACTTGCGGTTGGTTAATTATTGGAGTTCCTGTTGTATTTCCAAAAGTTCCAAAATTTGTAATTGTGAATGTTCCACCCTGAATTTCGTCGGGTTTAAGTTTGTTTTCGCGAGCTCTTGAAGCCAAATCGTTTAGATTTGCTGCTAAACCAATTAGATTTAGTCTGTCAGCATTTTTGATTACCGGAACAATTAAATTTCCTGATGGTAAAGCTGCTGCTACCCCAATGTTTATATTTTTCTTTTTTATAATATTATCACCATCAACAGAAACGTTTATCATAGGGAAATCTTTTAAAGCTTTAACAACAGCCTCAACAAATATAGGTGTGAATGTTAGTTTTACATTTTCTTTTTCAAGAATTCGCTCCTTGTTTTTATTTCTCCATGAAACCATATTGGTAACATCCGTTTCAATAAATGAAGTTACATGTGGCGAAATTTGCTTAGACATAACCATGTGTTTTGCAATCAATTTCCGCATTCGGTCCATTTCAACTATCTCATACTCTCCACCTGAATAAATTTGTTCTTTATTTATTTGTGGTTTTACAATTTGTTGAACTGATGTTTTCTTTTCTACTATAGCATTAGAAGTTGTGTCAATTCCGGTATTTATTCTTGTGTTTAAATAGTTTACAACATCTTTTTTTGTAATTCTTCCAGTATTTCCACTTCCATTTATTCTATCTAACTCGTCAGCAGAAATTTGTTCTTTATCAGCGATACTTCTAACCAAAGGGGAAAGAAATTTACCTTCCGGAGTTTTAAATAAGATTTGGGAGCTTTGTGTTTCATCTGATTTATCTTCTGTATTGGAAGCTTTAACCGTACTATTTTGTTCTATTTCTTTATCAGCAATATCGGGTTTAGGTTCATTTTTTTGAATTTCACCCTGATTTGTTTCGGAACTATTCGTGTTTAGTATTGCAATTGTATCTCCAACTTTTGGAATATCATCTTCATTAAATAATAATTTCTCAATAATACCTTCCTGCGGAGCTGGAATCTCAGAATCAACTTTATCTGTTGCAACCTCAACTATGGATTGATCTTCTTCAACTTTATCTCCGACATTTACTAACCATTTTGTAATTGTTGCTTCAATAATACCTTCTCCCATTGCAGGTAGTAAAATTTCAATTTTTGCCATTATAATTTATTTAAACTTGTTTTAAACTATATAAAATAATTGGCTAATATTTATCGACCAATTTGTTTAAAACCTTTGAGAAGGATGTTAAGATCATTCCAAAAAGTATAATTTTTAGCATATACTAAGTTGGAATTATATATGAAAGAATCTGTTAATTCTTTTTTTGATCCTAAATCGAGCGGTGTTAATATTCCATTTTTAATTTTAGGTAGATTTAATGTATTAACATCACTTTTTTTATAGTATCCTACCCAGGTTTTACAACCTAACAAAACACGAACCGAATTGTTTATTAGTTTAAAGGATATTTTTAAGAAGAGATATATTAATGGGCTGAATATCAATATAAATAACGAAGTGGCAATGTCGAAAAATCGTTTATTTCTTATATTTGCTGTTTTTGAAATCAAATTTAATTCTACTGTATATAATTCACCTGCAGTTTCTATGGAGTTACTACCAATAATAGATAAAGTATCGGGTTGAGCAATTTTATAATCAATATTGAAAACCGATAATTTAAGCATTGTTGAAATTATCTGATTTGAAGGAATGTCTTTTGCACAAAAAACTATTTCATCGATTTTATGTATTTGAATTATTTCTTCGAGTCGATTTATAGAACCAAAATGATAATCACTTTGAAGTTGATCAGAAGGAGCTACTTTACCTATTATGTGAGGTTTTATTTCGGCTTCGATAATTATATTTTCGACTCTGCTTATTTCTTTAATTAAACCTACAATTATAATTCTTAACCTCCTGTTTCGTTTAAATTTTTGAGGTAAAAAACTTATAAAATGAACCAATAATCTGTTTAGACTTGTTACAAGTAAAGTAATAACTGCACCAATAAGAATAAGAGCTCTTGAAAAACGAAGACTTTCTGGTAGTAAAGCATATAATATAAGGATAATAAGTGTTCCTATTACATTTGCTTTTAACAGTTGTAATATTTTGATTTGTTTAGAGTATCCACCATTAAACCAAATGCTTGCAATCCAAATTAGAATGTAAGCAGGAATCGCAATAAGAAGAAATTCTTTAGGATAATTACCATCTCCCTGAAACTTATAATTTTCCCAAATGGGTTTAATGAAATAATAGATAGAGAAAATTGCAGTAATATCAATTACAGGAAGAAATGCCTTTTTTATAAATCGTGATAAAATAGCCAAAAAAGCTTTAAAATAAATCGCGATATTTATGAGTATTGTAAAGGCTCTTGCATTTTTATCAGAGAAATGCTTTCGTGCAAATATTATCATAGCATTATAAAATATGAACACATAGTTCAGACTTCCTTTTTTTGTGCTTTCTCCTTTATAGTGAATTATAGTTGTTTCAGGATAGTAATAATTTTTATAACCAGCTTTTGTAATTTTGTATGACAAATCTATATCCTCGCCGTACATGAAATAATCTTCATCGAGAAATCCTGTTTTTTCCAATGTTTCTTTTCTCAGAAACATATAAGCACCGGGAAGTATTTCTATTTCATTCGTTTCTTCATTACTAAGATGACCCAAATAGTATTTTGCAAATTTTTTGGATTTAGGAAACAATCTGGCTAATCCGAATATTTTATAAAAAGAAACAATAGGAGTAGGCAAGGCACGCTTTGATTCAGGCAAGAAATTGCCTTTGCCATCAATCATTTTTACAGTTAATCCTCCGGTGTCTGGATTCTTATCCATAAACTGGATACATTTCTCAAAACTATCCTCTTCAACTACTGTATCTGGATTCAACAATAATATGTATTGTCCTGTTGCTTGTTTTAATGCTTGATTATTTGCGTATGAAAATCCATGGTTATCTGTATTCGCTATAAGTTTCACATTAGGAAATCTCTCTTTTATCATTGAGCATGAGCCATCAACAGAGTTGTTATCAATAACAAAAACCTCAGCATTAATGTTAGTAACAGCTTTAAAAACAGAAATTAAACATTGCTCAAGGAAATGTTTAACATTATAATTAACTATGACAATCGAAAGTTTCACTATATCAGAATTGAATTACAAATATAATGAAATGTACATAAGTGCAGTTTTTTTATGGAAATAAAAAAAGGGCTGTTATTCAGCCCTTTTTTTGATATATGATTTACATCAATTCTTTAATTGCATTTGCCAGTCGTTTTACTCCTTCTGTGGTTTTATCTTTTGGCATAAACGAGAAGTTTATTCTCATGGTGTTTGTACCACTGCCATCGCAATGGAACACACTTCCTAAAACAAATGCTACGTTGTTAGCAATTGCTTTCTTGAACAATACCTCAGCATCCATATTTTCAGGTAATGTCATAAAAAGAAACAAACCACCTTCAGGTTCAGTCCAAGTAACACCTTCTGGCATAAATTCTTTAAAACCTTTAAGCATGTTATCACGTTTTTCGTGATATTGATTTATGATTTCTTTTAGATTTTCATCAAAATATCCTTTTTCGATATACTTGTGTACGATTTTTTGATTTAATGTAGGTGTACATAAATCTGTTGATTGTTTTGCAGTTACAAATTTGTCAACGATTTTTTCATTAGCAACAACCCAACCAATTCTGAAACCAGGAACAAATATTTTTGAGAAAGTTCCTAATATTATTACATGACCGGAATTATCTAATTCAAAAATTGTTTTTTGTGCATTTCCTTCGAAGCGAACTTCACGGTAAGGACTATCTTCAACAATAAGTACATCGTATTTTTTTGCAATTGCAATAATCTCTAATCGTCTTGATTCAGGCATTGTAATTCCTGCTGGATTCTGAAAATCAGGTATGATATAAACGAATTTTGGTTTAATTCCTTGTGATTTTAATTCTTCAAGTTTTTCTTCCAAAATATCAGAGCGCATTCCTTTTTCATCGAATTTTACTCCGATCATTTCAGCTCCATAAGAGTTAAATGCACCTAAACCACCAAGATATGATGGTAAACCAACAATTACTTTATCTCCACGATTAATAAATATTTTAGCTAATAAATCTAATCCCTGTTGTGATGAAGTTGTAATTACAAGATTTTGTAATTCAATATTTAAGCCTTCAGCATTATATCTGTCGACTAATATTTGACGTAATTCAGTAACACCTTCAGTTGCTCCATATTGCAATGCCGCAGGACCATCTTGATCAAGAACTTCACAAGAAATTTCTTTTAATTGTTCAATTGGAAATGATTCCGGTGCAGGCAATCCTCCTGCAAAGGAAATAATATCAGGACGTTGGGTGAGCTTAAGAAGTTCGCGGATTACAGACTTCTTCATCCCTTTAATATTGGTTGAATAAATTTGTTCTAAATCGCTTATCATAGTTATTATCCTCCAGTTTAATTTAAAATTAATTGCTTGTACGAAGCTGATGCGAATTTGCGAAAACAAGATCAGATATACAAAAAATAAAACCTGTTATTAAATACATTAATTACACACATTTGATAATAACTGAGATTGAAGAGTAAATAATCGTTTGTTTCTGATAAATAATTTCTTGAGAAAATATACTTATTGAATACTTTATATTTAAATTGTTGATTTAATGTAGCCGATCGAAAATATTTCTAAAATGGTTAGTAATTTTTTTAAAAAATGGTTAAATTACGTAGTGAAAAATATCTCTTGAAATATGAAAAACGAATTGGCTACTAATGGGAAAATTTTGATTGTTGATGATATATCAACACATTTGTTGCTGCTTCAAACAATTCTGCATGATGAGGGTTATGAAACAGAAATAACAAATGATTCAAGTAAAGTTGTAGATTTCCTACTTAAAGACAAATATAAGGTTGTTTTGCTTGATATTATGATGCCAGGAATGGATGGGTTCCAGGTATTGGAAAAAATAAGAGCAAATGAAAAACTTACTTATGTAAATGTTATAATTATTTCAGCTAAAACTGATTCTTGGAGTATTAAAAGTGCCTTAGATTGTGGTGCTTTTGATTATATTACCAAACCTATTATTATTCAGGATGTAAAAAATAAAGTTAAATTAGCAATGACTTAGAGTATCTGATTTAAATAATATTGTAAACGAAATACAACATGATTATTAGGTATTTAAATAATCCCTTTTTTTATTTTTAATTTGAAATTCTTTTATTTGTATAATAAATTTTTGAATTAAACAGACAATTAATAAACAAAAACTATGAAGAAATTACTACTATTCGTAACAGTATTATTTTTGCCAGGTATTTTATTATCTCAGGAAACTGAACAAGAAACAAGTCTAACACTTAGCGGTTATGTAAGATATGAAATGTTTTTTGATACGTATGAATCTGCAGATACACGCGATGGCGAGGTTTATTTATATCCTTTACGCGAAAACCTTGATATAAATAATAATGATCTAAATCAAAATTTTCAGCTGAATATGCTTGGATTGCAAGCACGTCCGAAAATAGTTGCAACAGGACCTAATGCTTTTGGAGCTAAAACAACAGGAGTTCTTGAAGGAGATTTTCTTGGTGTTTCACAGGCAGATTCAAGAATGCTCAGATTACGTCATGGATATTTAAATTTAGAATGGGAAAATGTAGGTCTGCTTTTAGGACATTCTTGGCATCCAATGTTTGTTCCTGAATGTTTTCCAGCAACTGTTTCTATGGGAGCAGGAGTTCCATTCCATGTATTAAATCGTGCACCACAAGCAAGATATACAGTTAAGCTTGGTAGTTCTATTTCCTTAATGGGAGCAATGCTTATTCATGGTTATCATAAAAGTACAGGACCTGGTGATGCGCAAAGAAATTCAGGATTGCCTGATACGCAATTTCAGTTCAAACTAAAAACTGACAATGTATTTAGCTCTTTTACTGCCGGATATAAGTTTCTTACACCAAGGTTAGTAACGAATGATGGAGTTAAAACAAACGAAACTATTGGAAGTTTTAATGTTGCTGCAAATACAAAATTAACGTTCAAACCAGTTACCATAAAGTTCGAAGGTATTTACGGACAAAATCTTACGCATTTTGTTATGATTGGTGGTTATGGAGCAGCTGAACCTACAACAGGTCCAGGACATGTTGACGATTATAGTTATACCAATATTAATACAATGTCGGTATGGTCTGATATAGCATTTGATCTTGATTTTATGGAAATAGCTGTTTTTGCTGGATATTCATCTAATCTGGGAGCAAGTGGAGATTATTATTCTTTAACTACTGCAACACAAACTTATACAAGAGGCGAAAATATTCAATCAATTCTCAGAGTTTCGCCAAGAGTAATTGTTAAATCTGGAAAGGTTGATTTTGGAATTGAATACATGGTAACTGGTGCTCAATATGGAGATATTGATACAGCTAATGCAGAATATTCTTTCACTGATACTGATACACCTACAATAAATAGCAGAATGATATTTTCTGCTCGTTATAAGTTCTAAGCACTTAAAAATTGATTTTAATAAAAGAGAGAACTCTCCCGATAGCTATACGGGATGAGTTCTCTCTTTTTATATTTTGTTAAGAAGTTTTTTAATAGTCAAGGCATCTGCTAACAACCATCTTGCAAGCATTTGTATTTCCAAATTCACAACCCTTATGAAAATTATCACAGGCTTTATCCTCATTATTTAACTTTAAATAAATCATTCCAAGATTATAATAAGCAAAAGGGTTTTCTGGATCAATTTCAATTACTGTATTAAAATCTGTAAGTGCATTTTCATATTCTTCTGTTTGATAATAAAGATATCCTCTATAAACAAACACATTCGGGTTACTGTCGTCAAGTTGGATTGCTTTTGAATAATCATTCAACGCTGCATCATAAGACATTAGCTTTTGATAAGCAGCTCCTCTATTAACATATATTTTATTTTCAAATTTTTTATCAGTTATTCCCTGAGCAAGGTCAATTGCGCGATTTAAATCTTCAATAGCATCTTTGTATTTTCCTTTACGAATGCGAACTATTCCTCTGGTTAAATAGAATTGAGGGTAATCAGAGTTTTTCTTAATAGCATCTTCAATAAGTTTGCCCGCATCTTTATACTCCTCCATTAATATCAATAAATTTGCTTTACCATCCAATGCCGGAGCATATGATGGAAGATAATCAAGGGCTTCATTAAATTTTTCAAGTGCTTCTTCGTAATTATTAAGAGTAATAAGATCGTTTCCCATTTTAACCAATGATTTTACATCAGCTTGGGAATATGTTAATGAACTAATAATTAGGAATGAAAATATGAAAAGGAGGTGTTTCATTTTGTTTTCTTTTACAACAGGTGCTTTATTTGGTTAAAAATAAGAAATATTTTTCAATTTTGTAAGCTTAAATAGAAGATTCAAATAAAGTTCTGTTAACTATCGATCTTCCAAGAGTTATTTCATCGGCATATTCAAGTTCATCACCAATAGCAACACCTCGTGCAATAGTTGTAATTTTCACATCATAATTTCTAAATTTCTTAAACAGATAAAAGTTAGTCGTATCACCTTCCATTGTTGTACTAAGCGCAAGAATAAGCTCCTTAACTTTTCCATCTTCTATTTTTTTCTGAAGATTGGTAATGTTTAAATCATTAGGACCTATGCCATCCATTGGAGAAATAATACCTCCTAAGACATGATAAATGCCATTAAACTGGTGTGTGTTTTCAACTGACATAACATCTCTGGCATTTTCCACAACACAAACTAAAGAATCATCTCGTGAATAATCACTACATATGTTACAAGTGTCTGTGTCCGAGATAGTATTGCAGCTTTTGCAATGTTTAATTTCGTTCCTTAATTTTATTATTGTTTCACCAAAATGTGTTACATCTTCTTTATTCTGATTTAATAAATGAAGTACTAAACGAAGGGCTGTTTTTTTGCCAATACCCGGTAATTTTGAAAATTCATCAACTGCACTTTCCAATAATTTCGATGTAAAATTCTGAATGTTCATCTTAAAAATATCATATTTATATTATGCTCAAAAATAATATCAAATAGAGCGATTAGCAATTTTTTGTTATAATTGTTTTTATTATCCTTGCAATTAATCGAATATAATTTAAAAAGGCATGTCACCATATCTGGTAATTTTCATTATTGTAATATACTTTCTAATACTTATTTCAATTTCGTATTTCACAAGTAGAAATGCAGACAATGATGCTTTTTTCTTAGGTAATAGGAAGTCGCCTTGGTATATTGTTGCATTTGGAATGATAAGTGCATCGCTTTCTGGCGTTACATTTATTTCTGTTCCGGGTTGGGTTGTCGACAGTAACTTTTCATACATGCAAATGGTGTTAGGTTATTTAGTAGGATATGCAATTATTGCAAATGTTCTAATGCCGTTGTATTACCGTTTAAATTTAACCTCAATATATACTTATTTCGGACAACGATTTGGAAAATATTCATACAAAACCGGATCATCGTTCTTCTTACTTTCAAGAATTATTGGTGCATCATTCCGTTTATTCCTTGTGGCAAATGTTTTACAGATTACAGTTTTTAATAGTTTAAATATTCCATTCTGGATAACAGTTGTAATTACAATTCTATTGATTTGGCTTTATACTTTTAAAGGAGGTATAAAAACAATTATCTGGACCGATACTTTGCAAACCGTTTTTATGTTGGTTGCTGTTGCTGTCACAATAGTTTTAATAAGTAAACAGCTTAATCTTGATTTTAAAGGAATGATAAATACGATTACTGAAAGTAGTCATTCTAAGATTTTTTATTTTGATGATTTTAAAGGAGCAAATTATTTTTTCAAGCAATTTTTTGCAGGAGCTTTTATAGCAATAGTAATGACCGGAATGGATCAGGATATGATGCAAAAAAACCTGAGCTGTAAAAATATTAAGGAAGCAAAAAAGAACATGTATTGGATGAGTTTTGCATTAGTTCCTGTAAATCTCATGTTTATGTCTTTAGGTGTTTTATTGGTAGTATTTGCACAAAAGAATGGAATAGCTATTCCCGATAGGACAGATGATTTATTTCCTCTTATTGCTACTCAAGGTTATTTAAATCCGGCTGTTGCTATATTTTTTATAATTGGATTAGTTGCTGCTGCATATAGTAGTGCCGATTCAGCACTTACTGCTTTAACAACTTCATTTACTGTTGATATTTTAAATCCGCAGAATAAAACCGAAAAAGAACTTAAAACAATTCGTAAGAAAGTCCACATTGGTGTTTCTGCAACCCTGGTTGTTGTAATATTAATATTCAACTCAATAAATAATGAAAGTGTAATAAGTGCTATATTCAGAGTAGCGGGTTACACATATGGACCATTATTAGGTATGTATGCTTTTGGCTTATTAACCAAATTTAAAACAAAAGATAAATTAGTACCGATAATTGCAATAGTTTCACCGGTAATCTGCTATATTTTAAATTATTATTCAGGATCAATTTTAGGAGGCTATAAATTTGGCTTTGAATTATTAATCTTAAATGGATTGATAACTTTTACAGGATTATTTATTTTTAGAGAAAAGAATTTAGATTAATAAAAAAATACTCCTTAGTAAAAGGAGCATTTTTTAGTGTTGTTTTTTTATTTCTTATCGAACTGGTATATTTCAGCAATTATTTGCTTGTATTTTTCATAAACAAAATTTCGTTTTAGCTTTTGGGTAGGGGACAGTTCTCCGGATTGTGCACTCCATTCTTCACAAACAAGTCTGAATCGTTTAATTTTTTCGTGATCGCCAAGTGTTGCATTATATTTATTTACTTCTTTTTGGTAACGAGCTATAACAGCAGAAGTTTTAACTAAAGTTTTATTATCACGATATTGAATTTTATGTCTGGAACACCAATCATGTAAAAATGTGAAATTTGGAGATAATAAAGCGCTCGCAAATTTTTCATTTTCTCCTATAACCATTAGCTGCTCAATAAAAAATGATTCTTTAAATTTGTTTTCGATAACTTGTGGAGCTATATATTTTCCACTAGAAGATTTAAACATTTCTTTTTTGCGGTCAGTGATTTTTAAAAATCCATCTTTGTCAACATTCCCAATATCGCCAGTATGGAACCAACCTTCTTCATCAATTACTTCTTTGGTAAGTTCCGGAGCTTTATAATAGCCCAACATTAAATTTGGGCCTTTGGATAATATTTCGCCATCATCAGCAATTTTAACCTCAATATTTTCAAGTATTGGTCCAACCGTTCCAAATCTGATAGCCTTCGGTGTTTTAGTATTTACTGCAATTACAGGAGAAGTCTCTGTTAGACCATAACCTTCTAATACCGTAAATCCGACAGCCATAAATATTTTTGCTAATCGCTCTTGTAAAGCTGCACCACCACAAACGATTAAAAGATCTTCACCACCCAATGCTTCTTGCCATTTACTAAAAATCAGCTTTCGTGCTATTTTAAGTTTGAAATTATAAAAATATCGATGCTTATTATTTACACGATATCTTAATCCAAGATTTACTGCCCAGAAAAAGATTTGTTTTTTAATGAAAGAAAGATTTCGTCCTTTTCCAATTATTCCATCATACACTTTCTCTAATAAACGAGGAACTGTACCAAACATATGAGGTTTTACTTCTTTAATATCAGTTGTAATTGTCCCAAGGCTTTCGGCATAGTATATACTCATTCCTTTGTATTGCAAATGATAATTTAGCATACGTTCTAATACATGACATAAGGGTAAAAAACTTAATGCCCTATGTCCAATACCTAAACTATGTGCTTTGGTTGTGCTAATAATATTTGAAACCAGATTATTATGAGAAAGCATAACCCCTTTTGGGAAACCTGTTGTTCCAGAAGTATAAATTAAAGTAGCCATTTCATCTTTTTTAATGTTGGCTTTAATTTTTAATACCTCGGATTTAAATTTTTCTTCGTTCTTTTTCCCTTCTTCAATAATGGTATTCCATGATTTTAATCCTTCAATATCGTCAAAGGAATAAACTGATTCTATTGAATCAACATTTTTAATAACAGAACTTATTTTATTCCACAGTGTTTTACTTGATACAATTACTGCTTTTGCTTCAGAGTGTTTAAATATGTATTCGTATTCTTCTTCACTAATTGTTGGATAAATTGGTACATGAATTACGCCAATTTGTGCCATTCCCAGATCAACAAAATTCCATTCAGGTCGGTTATTGGAAATTGTAGCAATTTTATCTCCTTTTTTAAAGCCTAATGCTAAAAGACCGTAGCTTACCAAATTCGAAAAATTGATATAATCTGCAGAACTGTATTTTACCCATTTGCCATCTTCTTTTCCAGCAAGGGCGTCTTCGATATCATATAATTCTTTGTATCTGTCCAGTAAATCAAAAGTTCTTGTAATGTTCATGGTCTAAAAATTTTAAGAGTTTAGTTACCAAATATACAATTTTATTTCTTCTATCATAAACTATCAGAAACTCGCGTGGTTTATAAGGTTTAGCATAGTAAGTAAGTCAAAGTCTGGTTTAAAGACAGTAAGCAATATTTAGCTGATGAATTAGTCGGTCGAAAAAAACTAAACTTATTTTCATGAAAAAAGGTTAAGTATTATATAAACTTAACTATGATATAGGTCAGAAATTATATGAAATCGAATTTTGGTTTTAATATCGATTAAAAGTGAGAGTTATTTGAGTATTTGATTTTAACATTACAGATTCCGTCTACGTAATTTAACAATATTTTAAATTAAAACCTTTGTTTGTCACTTTTAGCTTGTCGTAGTGTGATATAAGAAAAAAGGAGTTGTCATGTTTCGACAAACCTGCCTGATGGCATTCAGGCTTACATGACAACTCCTTTTATTTTATTATAGTTTCGTTAATTTATCAGTTCCTTAACTTTTTGAATTGCGGCATCCAGGCCTTTCGGGTTTTTACCTCCAGCAGTAGCATAAAAATCTTGTCCGCCTCCGCCACCTTGTATTTCTTTTGAAATTTCGCGAATAATCTTAGATGCATTCCATTTTTTTTCCTTTACGAGATTTTCTGAAATCATAACTGTTAAATTAGCTTTTTCATTAATTTCTGCACCAAGTACTAAAACTAAGTTTTTAATTTCCCCTTTTAGTTGAAATGAAATGTCTTTTATTGCTGAAGCTGAATTAATTCCAATCTTATATCCAATAAAATTAATTCCATTTATTTCCTGAACCTGCTCTTTTAAATGCTTTTTGATAGCCTGAGCCTGCTCTTTGGTCATTTCTTCAATTTGCTTATTTAATTCATCTGCTTCTTTAAAAAGTAATTTCACACTCTCTACAACATTTTTAGGATTTTTAAACAAAGCTTTTATTTCATTTAATTCCTGCATCTGATTAAATACATATTCAACTGCTTTTTCGCCAGAAATAGCTTCGATTCTGCGAATCCCGGCAGCAATTGAACTTTCGTTCATAATTTTAAAAAAGCCAATCTGTCCTGTATTTGAAACATGAGTTCCACCACATAACTCAACAGAATCATCAAATTTTACAACACGAACAGTATCTCCATATTTTTCGCCAAATAAAGCAATTGCACCCATATTTGAAGCTGCTTTCATCGGAATATTCCGATGCTCATCTAAAGATATATTTTCACGTATTTTTTCATTTGCAGAAATTTCGATATTTCTTATTTCTTCATCTGTTAGTTTTTGAAAATGACTAAAGTCAAAACGTAAATAATCTGGATGAACTAAAGATCCTTTTTGTTCTACATGCTCGCCAAGAATACTTCTTAATGCATGATGTAAAAGATGTGTTGCAGTATGGTTGTTTGCAGTTGAAATTCTTTTATTCTTATTCACAACTGCTTTAAAGTCTGCCTTCGGATCAATCGGGAGCTTTTCGGTAATATGAATGCTTAAGTTGTTCTCTTTTATGGTATTAAGAATGCTAACTTTTTCATTATTTGCTTCAATATAACCTTTATCACCAACCTGACCTCCACTTTCTGCATAAAAAGGAGAAATATTAAATACAATTTGATAAAACTCTTTATTTTTCTGTTTAACCTTTCTGTACCTTGTTATTTTTACCTCTGTCTCCAGATAATCATATCCTACAAATTCTTCAACGTCATCTTTTAATAGTTCAATCCAGTCTTCGGTATCAATTCCAGCTGCACTTCTTGATCTGTTTTTTTGGTTTTCCATTTCTCCTTCAAACTCTCTTTTATTTATTACCAAGTTGTGTTCTTTGGCAATAAGTTCTGTAAGGTCAAGAGGAAAACCATAAGTGTCATAAAGTTCAAATGCTATTTTCCCTGAGATAACATTATAATCTCCATCTTCAGTAGTTTTAATAATTTTATCGAGTAAGCGTATACCAGTTTCGAGGGTTCTTAAAAAGGACGTTTCTTCTTCAAAAATAACTTTCTCAATTAATTCTTTTTGATTTATAAGTTCAGGATAAGCTTCACCAAGAACCTCAGATAAAACAGGCAATAATTTATATATAAAAGGTTCATTAAAACCTAAAAAGGTATATCCGTATCTTACTGCACGTCGAAGTATTCTTCTTATAACATAACCGGCTTTTACATTGGAAGGTAACTGACCATCGGCAATAGAAAAGCTAATAGCTCTTAAATGATCAGAAATTACTCGCATAGCAATATCAGCTTGTTCATCTTCACCATATTTCTTGCCTGAGTTTTTAGCTATGGTTTGTAATAATGGTTGAAAAACATCTGTATCATAATTCGATTTCTTACCTTGAAGAGTCATACACAGTCTTTCAAATCCCATTCCTGTATCAACATGTTTATTTGGAAGTAATTCTAAAGATCCGTTAGATTTTCTGTTGTATTGAATAAAAACCAAATTCCATATTTCAATAACTAAAGGATGATCTTTATTTACTAATTCAGCACCAGAAACTTTATTACGTTCGTCATCATTTCTTAAGTCAACATGTATTTCAGAACAAGGACCACACGGTCCGGTTTCACCCATTTCCCAAAAATTATCTTTTTTTGAACCATTTAAAATACGCTCTTCTGGCAAATATTTTTTCCATTGTTCTTTAGCTTCTGTATCCAAATCCAAGTTATCATCTGAGCTTCCTTCAAAAACAGTTGCATATAATCTTTCTTTATCAACATTCATTTCTTTAACCAGAAATTCAAAAGCCCACTCAATTGCTTCTTTCTTAAAATAATCTCCAAATGACCAGTTCCCCAACATTTCAAACATCGTATGGTGATACGTGTCGTGACCAACTTCTTCTAAGTCATTATGTTTACCGGAAACACGCAAACACTTCTGAGTATCCGCAACACGATTATCTTTGGGTGTGTGGTTTCCAAGGAAAATATCCTTAAACTGGTTCATGCCCGCATTGGTAAACATAAGGGTAGGATCGTTTTTTATAACCATGGGAGCAGAAGAAACGATTGCATGATTCTTACTTGCAAAAAAACTTAAAAATCTATTTCTGATTTCTTTCGAATTCATAAAAACCTATTTTAAAAACAGTTAAAACTCATTAATTAAAATATAAAATAAGATAAATTTTATATTATCAGGGTTGTAAAATTAATTTATTTAAATTAGATTTGTCGCTATCGTTGAATTTATTTACAGTTATAGAATAAAGAATTTATTGTAATATGCCAAAGATCAAATATCAATTTGATTCAAAAACTCTAACATTTAAAAAGGTTAAGTTAGTCTGGAAGCAAAGAATATCCAGAGTTCTTATGTTTTTATTTGTTACAGGATTTGCTGCTATAGCATTAAATTTATCGTATACCTCATTCTATAGAACTCCAAAGGAAATTGTTCTTGATGAAGAACGTGAAATTCTTTTGTCAGAATATGATATGTTAAATGAGCAAATGGAAAATATTGATTTTATAATCAACGACATACAGCAGAGAGATGATTATTTATACAGATCAATATTTGAATTAGAACCTATTCCATCATCCGTTAGAGAGGCAGGTTTTGGTGGTACAAACAGGTATAATGATTTGGAAGGCTATGAAAGTTCAGATGTATTAATAGAGACATTTAATAGAGTTGATGTTATTTCTAAAAAGATATATGTACAATCAAAATCTTTTGATACAGTAATTGACTTAGCAAAGAATAAAGAGAGAATGCATGCATGCATACCAGCTATCCAACCAGTTGCTTTAAAGGACTTTACACGTATAAGCGATTATTATGGTACCAGGTCTGATCCGTTTACAGGAAAATCAACCATGCATCATGGCATGGATTTTACCGGACCTGAAGGATCTGATATTTTTGTAACGGGCGATGGCGTTGTTGTTGAAGCAGGATATTCTTTTTATGGTTATGGTAATAGAGTGGTTATAGATCATGGATTTGGCTACAAAACAGTATACGCTCACTTGAAAAAGATATTTGTGGATGAAGGACAAAAACTGAAACGGGGAGAAGTTATTGGCAGTCTTGGCAATACGGGTCGCTCAACCGGAGCACACCTTCATTATGAAGTGAAAAAGAATAATAGACGAATCAATCCGATAAACTTCTATTTTAACGATATTAATGCCGAAGAGTACGAGCTAATGGTTGCTGCATGCTCAAAAAGACGCAATCCAATGGATTAGTTTTAAAATATTTCCTTATATTTGACCCATAAATATCTGTATTTATGGGTAAAGTAAAATACCAATTTGATCATAATAAGCTTAGTTACGATAAGATTGTGCTTACAGGAAAGCAGAAGTTTTATCGATTTATGACCTACTTTACTGCAACATTATTAATTGCAGTTATTTACAATATATTCTTCATTGTATTTTTTGATACTCCAAAGGAAAAAGGTCTAATTAGAGAAAATCAGCAGTTAGCTACTCAATATGAAGTTTTAAACAATCGCTTTGATTTAGTTGAGAATACGCTTGAAGATTTGCAAAAGCGAGATGATAATATTTATAGAGTAATTTTTGAAGCAGAACCTATTCCTCCTTCAGTAAGATCTGCAGGTTTTGGAGGTGTAAATCGTTATGCAGATTTACAGGGGTTTAAAAATTCAGACTTGGTTACAGAATCAGCCAGGAGGCTTGATAAGTTAACAAAGCAATTATATGTGCAATCAAAGTCGTATGATGAGGTCATTGAAATGGCTAAAAATAAAGAGGAAATGGTTGCTAGTGTTCCTGCTATAATGCCTATATCAAATAAAGACTTAAGAAGAACTGCTTCAGGATGGGGATTCAGGATTCATCCAATTTATAAAATTCGTAAATTTCATTATGGAATGGATTTTACTGCACCAACAGGAACCGAAATATATGCTACTGGTGATGGTGTAGTTGAGGTATTAGATAATTCTCTACGTGGTTATGGAAAGAGAATAATTATTGATCATGGTTTTAACTACAAAACTTTATACGGACATTTAAATGGGTTTAATGTAAGAAAAGGGCAGAAGGTAAAACGCGGAGATGTGATAGGATTTGTTGGTTCTTCAGGAACATCAACAGCACCGCATTTACATTACGAAGTATTAAAAGATAATAAAAAGGTTAACCCAGTTCATTATTATTTTAATGATTTAAGCCCAGAAGAGTTTGATAAAATGATATTTATATCTTCGAATAGCGGACAATCATTCGATTAAAATATTATTGCATGAATTTTATATCAAGACTAATATTTGTTCTCATTTTTATGGGAACTTTTTTTTATGGTAATGCACAGCAAAAGAATGTTTTACAAGATTCTTTACCAGTAGTTGATACACATACTTATCCAATTATTAAAACATTTCTGGGTAATTGGGAACGTAATTTTTACGGTAAAGATGCGCCTGATACGCTTGGGTTGGTTTGGAAATACTATCTTGGAAAGGGTGAAACTGTTATATCCCGTAAAGCAGGTTCCAGAATTTGGGCAGGAGCAGGCTGGACCGGTCAGCCATTATTGGTTAAAGAAGAGGGGAAACTTTATTTAATCCAAGGTGCTTATGATCATCACTTAAAAAAGATAGATGCAGAAACTGGTAAATTAGTTTGGCAATACGAATTTGATGATGTTGTGAAAGGAACAGGAACCTTGTGGGAAAATAGCAATTCAGATTTGCATGAAAACAGCATTGTAATCTTACAAGGAAGTAGGTTAGGTGTTGGAAACTTTTTAGACACAAAACATATTCCCAGTTATAGAGCAATTTCATATTTTACAGGAAAGGAGTTATGGCGCATGGATCAAAAATGGACTCATAGCTATTCCCGTGATGTTGACGGTTCTGCACTTATTTTAAATGATACTGCATATTTGGGATTAGAAAATTCTTATTTTACTGTTTTTGATCCCGATCATAGAAATGGAAAAATGCTGAATGGAATGTTTCAGCCAAAAATAATTCAGGAACGTAAATTATATACTTTAAATGACGTGCGTAAACATCGGAATAATGTTGTTACAGAATCATCTCCTTCAATTTTGGAGAATAGAATTTATGTAGCTTCGGGCTCTGGTCATGTTTATGGCTATAACTTAAAAACAAGAGAGATTGACTGGGATTTTTACACTGGTTCAGATATGGATGGTTCTGTAATTGTTACTTCTGATAGCAATATCCTTGCATCGGTTGAGAAACAATACATTAAAGGCAAAGGAGGTGCATTTAAATTGAATCCATCAAAGAATCCGGAAGATGCTGCTGTGTGGTATTTTCCAGTTGATGATAAAGATTTTGCTGGATGGGAAGGTGGAATTATAGGCTCAATTGGAATAAATGATAATTATATTAATCCAGATCAAACTCATCTGGCAGCATTTAATGCAATTGATGGATACCTTTATGTTGTTGATCACAAAAGTATTGATTCAACAAAAACAGTTTTAGGACCAGATAGTTTAGCTATTTATAATACTCCTAAACTAATTTTTAAGCAAAAGGTTGGTCCATCAATATCTACACCAATATTTGTTGATAACAAGTTAATTGTAGCTGGTTATTGGGGAATAAGGATTTATGAATACGATGCTCAAAATAATTTTAAACTTTTGGACAAACGTGAGGGTACTTTTGAATCAACTCCAATTGTTTGGGATAATAAAATATATATAGCATCACGAGATGGATATTTATATTGCTTTGGATTATAGAATTAACTTTGTTTGTATCAATTAATTCTTTAATTTTATTAATTCATCATTCTTTAAAAATACTGATATGCCCTATAAAGAAAAACGTGTAGAGAAACTATATTATAGTATTGGCGAAGTTGCCGAAATGTTTAATGTAAATCCATCGTTAATCCGTTATTGGGAAAAAGAATTCGATATTATTAAACCTAAGAAAAATAAAAAGGGAAATCGCTTCTTTACAATTGAAGATATTGAGCATTTTCATATTATTTATTATTTGGTTAAGGAACTTGGACTTACACTTAAAGGTGCCCAAAAGAAGCTTAAAGAGAATAAGGAAGGGACCATGAATAATTTCGAAGCTGTTAAATCGCTGAAAGAAATTAAATCAATGCTTTTAGAAATTCGAGAGGATATTTAATCTTACATTTTTTCAAAAAAAATCTTTTTTAAATTTTATCAGGATGAAACTAAAAGAAATTACTTCTTACATAGAATCTATTGCACCACTTTCATTTCAGGAAGATTACGATAATGCCGGTTTGATTATTGGAAATCCTGATTTAGAATTGACAGGAGTTTTAATAACTGTAGATGTTACAGAGGAAATTGTTGAAGAGGCAATAAGAAAAAAAACAAATCTGATTTTAGCACATCATCCTATAATGTTATCGGGAGTAAAAAAAATAACAGGCAAAAACTTCACCGAACGAATTGTACTTAAGGCTATAAAAAATGACATTGCAATTTATGCAGCTCATACAAACTTGGATAGTATCTGGGGAGGTGTAAGTAGTAAAATAGCAGATAATTTGAAGCTAAAAAATCAAAAGGTCTTGGCACCAGCATCTAATCAACTTTGTAAATTGGTTTATTTTGTACCTAAAGATTATGCTGAAAAAACACGAAAGGCAGTTTTTGAAGCCGGTGCAGGAACAATTGGTGATTATAGTTCTGTAAGTTTTAATTCAGAAGGGAAAGGAATGTTTCTTCCCGGAGAAAATGCAAATCCTTTTGTAGGAAATAATGGTGAGGCTCATATTGAAGATGAAATGCGAATTGAGATTATTTTTCCAAAATATCTTAAAAATAAAATTGCTAATGCATTAATTCAATCTCATCCTTATGAGGAAGTTGCACATGATATTTATTCTCTAGAAAATGAGTTTAATAGATTAGGTTATGGAATAGTTGGTGAGTTGGAAAATGAAATTGATGAGCTGTCATTTATGGAATCAGTAAAACAAATTTTTAATGCAAAATGTATTCGACATACAGAATTATTAAAGAAACCAATAAAAAAAGTAGCAGTTTGTGGTGGGAGTGGAAGTTTTTTATTAAAAAATGCTATTAAAGAGAATGCTGATATTTTTATCTCCGGTGACTTTAAATATCATCAGTTTTTTGATGCCGATGGAAAAATTATAATAGCTGACATTGGACATTTTGAGACCGAACAAGTTACAAAAGAACTTTTTTATGAATTACTTATAAAAAAATTCCCTAAATTTGCAGTTCGTTTGACAGAAATAAATTCGAATCCGATAAATTATTTATAAAGAACATGGCTAAAGCAAAGGAAAACAAAGACTTAACTGTTGAGGAGAAATTAAAAGCTTTATTTGAACTACAAATGGTAGATTCAAAAATTGATGATATTAAAAGATTGCGTGGAGAACTTCCTCTTGAAGTACAGGATTTGGAAGATGAAATTGAAGGATTACAAACACGTATCCAAAATCATGAAGATGATCTTGCCAAACTTGAAGAAGGTATCCTTAATAAAAAGAATGAAATAAAAGATTCTCAGGCATTAATTAAGAAATATACTGAACAACAGAACAATGTTCGTAATAATCGTGAATTTGACTCTTTATCAAAAGAAATTGAATTTCAGACATTAGAAATTGAACTTTGCGAAAAGAGAATAAAAGAATTCACTGTAAAAATCGAAGATAAAAAGGTTGTTACTGATGATTCTAAAGGAATTCTTGAAGATCGTACAGCTGATTTGGAAACAAAAAAGTCTGAGCTAGATTCAATTACTTCTGAAACACAAAAAGAAGAGGAAGAATTCGAGAAAAAATCTTTAAGTATTCAGGAAATGATTGAAGATCGTTTACGAAATGCTTATAAAAAAATTCGTGGAAATGCAAGAAATGGCTTAGCGGTTGTTCCAGTTCATCGTGATGCTTGTGGAGGTTGTTTCAACAAAATCCCACCACAACGTCAGTTAGATGTTAGATCAAGAAAGAAGATTATTGTTTGCGAATATTGTGGACGTATTCTTGTTGATCCAGATATGGAAGAAGATTTTAAATAGGAAGAAATACTAATATAGAATTAAGAGCTGATCGATAGATCAGCTCTTTTTATTTTTAATACCATTCAAGAAGGATCCATTCATCTTTTTCAGGAATTATTTTTGTAATCCTATAAGTTGAATAGGCAAGGAAAAATCCTAAGGGATCATCATTGTTATTGTCATTATCGTTTACTTCAGTAATATTACCATTTGGATTGGCTGGAGGACCGCCAAAAGGACCCATATCCCAGTCTGTAACCGATAACATCTGATAAATATAATTATAATACTCTTCTGTAATGGAAAGCATCTCGAGAGTTACAGTATCTCCAATTTCAACCTTTTTAATCCATCCAACTTGAACATCATACATGTAATTCCCATTTATAAATACATCATCAGAAAAAGAAACTTCATTAATGGTGTCTGTTTCTAATAATCCATTTCTATATACATTCCACATATAATAATTGTCTGGTGTTGCTGGCTCCATAGCACTCAAAAGTACATATGCCGAACTGTCTATAATATCATAGGCACTTAAGTCGTAATATCCAAATTTGATAGAATCTATAGGTGGGCAATAATTTAAGTAGCAACTTGCCTCATATATTTCACCGTTTGAATTAATGGTTAAAGTGTATGTTTTTCCTATTTCACCTGCAATTGTGTCTGTTTCATAAAGACCATCAGAAACTTCATGCAAACTGAAGGTATTTTCACCATCATAAATTGAAATATTTGCTCCGCTTACTCTTGTAGCTGCTGTATTTGCAAAATAATCAGCACTTTTTGTTAATGAAACCTGATGTGCTTTTAGCTCATCATTGATTGAGCCTTGAACAACAAATCTAATGAAACTGCCTTCCAGCTCTGTATTATATGGTTCGGTGCAAGCTGAAAGTAGTAAGGCAAATATTATAAATGTGTATTTAATTTTTTTCATTGTGCAAATTTTAAAAATGGAAATTCCATGTTAATGAAGGTATAATAGGAAAAACATAAACCAACTCGGCTACGGTAGTATTTGGACTATCTTCATCCTGACTAAAATTAATCATCCAAGCATTATGCCTGTTGTAAATATTGTAAATAGAAAGATTTAAATCGCTTGTCATTCTTTTATTTGGTTTTTCTTTACTTTTTAAGGTTATTGAGAGATCCATTCTATGATAATCTGGCATTCTATAACCATTACGTTCTGAGTAAATCGGAACAATCATATTGCCTTGTTCGTACCTCCCAGTTGGAAAAGTAACTGGGGTCCCTGATGCATAAACCCATGTGGCTGATACATTCCATCTTTTTGTTAGATCATACATGGCAACAATTGACAAATTGTGAGGTCTGTCATAAGAAGATGAATAAATTTTCCCATCGTTTATCTCAGGAATCTTTCTTTTTGCTTTAGATAAAGTATAACTAATCCAACCAGTGAATTTCCCCTGCTGCTTTCGAATAAAAAACTCAGCACCATAGGACCATGCATTTCCAATTCTGAACTCACTTTCGTATTCGGCATTCAGCATTAGGTCTGCAAAGTCCTTAAAATCAATTTGATTTTGCATGTCTTTATAATAAATCTCAACAGATGTTTCTATACTATTGTCGAAAAAATTTCTAAAATACCCTAATGCAACCTGATCTGCTAACTGAGGATCAATATTTGGTGATGATGGAACCCATACATCCAGAGGTGATCCTGCTGTACTGTTGGAAGCAAGATGCATGTATTGTAAAGTCCTAGAGTAACTAGCCTTTATTGATGATTTAGGATTTAAAGTATAATTTAAACTTAAACGAGGCTCTAAACCTGAAAAAGTATTAAATATTTCCCATCTATCATATGTAGATGAGTCAATTTTTTCGTAATTCTCATTAAAATCATAAGATATAGCATTACCCATATTTTGAAACATAGAACCTCTCAAACCATAGCTTAATGTTAATTTGTCTAATAATTTGTGTTCATTGCTAAGATAAATGCCATATTCGAGAGCATAAGATTCGGGCATTGAGATTGTAGTATTTGTAGATTCGCCCATGCTTCTTGCTACACCAGGAATAAAATGATGATGAATAACTTCTAATCCAAACTTTATAGTATTTTTTGGATTTGGATAATAATTCAGATCAGCTTTAAATTTAAAATCTTCAAGATTTGAGATCCAATTAAATCCAAGATTGTCATCGCCACTTTGCATTTTGTAATCGTATTTACTATATATGAAAGAAAAGTTTGAAAATAATTTTTCAGTAAATAAATGATTCCAACGAGATGTTAAGGTGTAATTCCCCCAGTCAAAACTGTATAAATCACTAAATTTCAGCACATCACGACCAAAATAACCAGAGACGAAGATTCTGTCTTTATCACTAATCTTATAATTTGATTTTAAGTTTAAATCGTAAAAGTATAGTTTTGTAGATTTCATAGCATCATCGCTTGATAAAAGCAAAAATAAATCTGCATATGTTCTTCTCCCAGACACTAAAACTGACCATTTATCTTTAATTATTGGACCTTCCAAAGTTAATCGTGAAGATATAGTTCCAATACCTCCAGTTGCTTCCAGCTTCTTTTGGTTGCCTTCTTTCATTCTGATATCTAATAGTGAAGACAACCTACCTCCATATTGGGCAGGAATATCTCCCTTATAAATCTTCAAATCTTTTACAGCATCATTATTAAAGACAGAGAAAAACCCCATGAGGTGAGATGCATTATATACTGTTGCTTCATCAAAAAGTATAAGGTTCTGATCTGGACTTCCGCCACGCACATTAAATCCAGAAAATCCTTCTCCTGTTGCTTGTATTCCCGGTAAAAGTTGCAAAGTTTTAATTACGTCAATTTCTCCCAATAATGCTGGTATTTTTTTAATTTCTTTTGCCTGCAATTTCGTGGTTGACATCTCTGTTCTTATAATATTCTCATTTTTTCTTTCAGCTGTAACAATAACCTCTTCAAGTGTTTTAGATGACTCAGATAAAGAAATATTTATTCTTAGGTTTTTATCTAATAAAACTTTTTTAACCACTGTTTCATGACCCATATACGAATAATCAAAACTGTAATTTCCTTCTGGAAGGGTAATTGAATAGAAGCCATATGCGTTGGTTACTGTTCCTGCTTCTAAATCTCGAACATAAATAGTAGCACCAATAAGTTCTTCTCCAGAACTATTTTTAACATAACCGCTAATAGTATATTTATTAGCAAGCGTAGCTGAGAATGTAAAAAATATTATTGATAAAAATATTAGTAGTTGTTTCATTAGTATTTAAGTTTAATCTTATAAAACGGCTTCTTAGAACAATTATTATGCAGTAAGAAGCACAAGTTAAGTGTTATTTAATGCTTTAACAATTTATTTTCTTTTGATGTATTTAGTATAAGTTGCACAACTGTATACAAAAATAGAAATATGGCAAGAAATCCAGACAATCGCCCAATATAGTCGCCATATTTAACATAAAAAGTTATTTCCGTATTGGCTTTAAGAGTATTTTTTATAGCATCAGAAACCCACCATTGTGTTTTATTTAAAATTTCACCTTTTTGATTAATAAAAGCAGAAATTCCTGTATTAGCAGATCTGGCTATACTTCTCCTTGTCTCAATTGCTCGTAATTGCGAATAGCTTAAATGTTGCTTGTATCCTGGAGTGTCACCCCACCATCCGTCGTTCGTAATAACAAAAATAAAATTGCCACCTTTTTTAATATAATTAGTAACGAATTCTCCATAAACTGATTCATAACAAATTACAGGAGCAACCCTTGTTTCATCTAATGAATTTTTAAATGTTCCTCTGAATTTCTGAGTGCCACAGCTTGCTATTGTTCCTCCCATTTTATCAATAAAACCCTCTATAAGTTTAAATAATTTGGGGTACGGCATCTTTTCAATACCAACAACTAACTTTGATTTATGATAAACAGGGTAATTATTATTAGCATTAATTTGAATTGCAGAATTATAAACATCATAATAAATATCCTCTTTTTCCCAATATCTTACTGTTGAAGACTTTTCTTCATTTTGCATATATTTTTTGTAATAATTCATTCCAATTACAAAATTTGCTTTCGGTCTCTTCTTTACTAAGTTCTTAACCAACTGAATAGATTTGTTGGTTTTTAGATCATGCTCCCAAACAGAGTTGCCAAGTGAAGTTTCCGGAGCAATTATATAATCTGTATTTTCGTCTGAAATACTATCGGCAAGATGAAGGATCGATTTCAGTTGCTGAAAATGCGACGAACTGCTTGAAGTGTTACTGTAAGGATCAATATTTGGTTGAATTACAGCAATATTATATTCTTTTCCCTTTTCAGTATAATTTCGAAAAATGGATAATGAAATTAATATTGGAGTTGAAATAAGGATTATATATAATATGAATTGTGGAATTATGGATTTTAAATTCCTACTATTTATATATGATTTAATTATATAAAATAAAATAAGATTTAAAATAAGAATCCATAAAGTTCCTCCTAAAGTGCCTGTAAATTCAAACCATTGAATTAATTTAATATCTTTTGCAAATGCATTTCCTAAATTAAGCCAAGGCCACGAAATCTCTGCATTAAGATAAAAATATTCAAATCCTATCCAGTAAATAATAAAAGAGAAATTTCCAACTTTCGATCCGAGGTTTCTTTTTGTAAAATGGAAGAGCCAAAAAGTAGATGTCATTAACAAGGTATTAACTAATACCGCAGCAATAACAGCTACAAGTGCTGCATTATATATCCAATATGTGGCAAGAATATTCCAGATGAAAAAAGTTAATGCTGAATATCCTATTAATATTATGGGTTTGTTTTTTTCTTTTGTCGAAAAAATATAATCCTCAATTAATAAAAGAGGGACAAATGCAATAAGAATAATAATTCCGGAAAATTCCTGATACCAGGGAAGTGTTAAAAGAATACCACTTAATAGAGCTAAGAATAATAAAGTTGTTTTTTTCACTTTTTAGATCTTTTATTAACTAAATAGACCCCAGTAAATATTAATCCAATCCATAAAAATTGAATAAGTGATAAGTTTTCATTATCAAACAGACCCCACATTATTGCAAAAACTGGAATGAAATATGTAACAGAAGCTCCAAAAAGAGCCGATGTGTGCTGTATTAATGTATTAAAAATAACTAAAGCTAAAACTGTTCCTATTACTGCAAGTATTGCAATATAACCAAGGTTCAGCATGTAATCATTAGTTGAAAATGTAAAAGAAAAGTCAGTGAAAAGTAGATATATACCTGCAAATGGACCAACAAACATAAATGCCATTGATGTTAGTTCTAATCCATTTAATCCTTTAATTTTATATTTCACTTGATTAACATTTATACCATAACATATGGTTGCTACAACTATAAAAAGACCATAATAATTAATGTTATCAAGAATATTTCCTCCATTTGTAGAATAAGTAATTAGCCCCAGAGCTCCTGTAAGACCAAGAAAAACACCAATCGCATTTATAAGTTTTGCTGTACTCTTGTAAAAAAGCAAACCAATAACTAATGTAAATAATGGTGTAATAGAATTTAATATTCCGGCAAGCGAGCTGTCAACTTGAGTTTGAGCTTTTGTAAACAAGAACGCAGGTATAGTCGAGCCAATAAATCCCACAATTAATAACGAATAAATATTATCACGTGTAACCTTTTTTAGGTTTTTAATACCAAATGGTAAAAAAGCTAAAAATGAAATGAATATTCTAAATGCAGCAACTTGGTCATGACTATAAGAGCGAAGTCCCTTTTTCATAAGAATAAAACTACTTCCCCATATGAAAGATAGAAAAAGCAATGTTAACCATTGCCATCCTCTGTTTTTTAAATCAACTTTTATCATTCGATTATTTTAAGAAGTGTTAAAGATAAAATATAATTAACAAATCCAGAACTGACTTGTTCTATCTTTTTGCAAATACAATGCTTTTTGCATAGTTTTCTTTATTAAAAAAACTAATTTTGCAAATACTTTTCAAGAATCAAGGTAAAATGACTGATCACAAGATTTATATAGCCGGAGAATTTGTTAAAACTAACCAAAAATTAGTGGTAACAAATCCTTATGATAATTCTGTTGTTGGAGTATCATATATAGCTGGTAATGAGGAATTGGAAAAAGCCATAAAAGCAGCTTTATCCATAAAAAATGAAATGCGTGATTTACCATCATATAAGAAGTATAAAATATTGATGGATATTGCTGCTGAAATTAAAAGCAAAAAAGAGGAGCTGGCTTTAATATTATCAAAAGAAGCGGGAAAACCATTAAAGTATGCAGCAGGAGAAATTGATCGTGCAATACAGGTTTTTATTATTGCAGCAGAGGAATCAAAAAGATTGCCTAAAGAATATTTTTCAATTGACTGGACACCTGCAGGAGAAGGAAAGGAAGGCTTAATAAAACATTTTCCTATAGGATTGATTGCAGGTATAGCGCCATTTAATTTCCCATTAAACCTTGCGGTTCATAAAATTGCACCCGCAATAGCATCAGGGAATCCAATTATTTTAAAACCAGCAAGATCAACACCATTGTCTGTTCTTGAATTAGCAAAGATTATTGATAAAACAGATTTGCCTAAAGGAGCATTTTCTGTTTTGCCCATGGATCGCGAAGCCGGAAATCAGTTGGTAACAGATGATAGAATTCACATGTTATCATTCACAGGATCTCCTGCTGTTGGATGGAAAATGAAATCAAATGCTGGGAAAAAGAAGATTACACTTGAGCTTGGCGGAAATGCAGGAGTTATTGTTTCTGATCAATCAGATATTGATTTAGCGGTGAAAAAGTGTTTAGTTGGGGCATTTGCATATTCAGGTCAGGTGTGCATTCATGTTCAAAGAATTTTTGTTCAGGAGAATATTTTTGATACATTTATTGATAGTTTTATAAAAGAAGTAAAGAAATTAAAGTTTGGAGCTCCTGATGATATAACTACAGATATTTCTGTAATGATTGATGAGGAAAATTCAGTTCGGGTTGAGAATTGGGTGAATGAAGCTGTTCACGATGGGGCTAAAATTTTGCATGGTGGTGTAAGAAAAGGAACTTATTTTGAACCAACAATTATTACAAACACAAAACAAGAAATGAAAGTTTGTTCATTGGAGGTTTTCGGACCGGTTGTTACTATTGAAAAATACTCAGAGTTTAAAAATGCCATAGAAAATTTAAATAATTCTGAATATGGATTGCAGGCAGGAGTTTTTACAAATAGTATAAATGAAATGAATCATGC
This sequence comes from Bacteroidales bacterium, assembly GCA_030637515.1. Taxonomy (GTDB): domain Bacteria; phylum Bacteroidota; class Bacteroidia; order Bacteroidales; family UBA12077; genus UBA12077. Next base: position 45,215 of record DAOWGM010000144.1, on the reverse strand, counting down.
ATTTGGTGAAATTGAAGTTGGTGGTGTAATAGTAAATGATGTCCCTACATTTAGAGTTGACCATATGCCATACGGCGGAGTTAAAAATTCTGGTTTTGGAAGAGAGGGTGTTAAATATTCTATTTTTGAAATGATGGAACCTAAATTGATGATAAAGAATACTGATTATTAATTAAATTGTATTAATCTTATTGTGGAAGTTGAATTTTTAATAAAGGGATTAGTTATAGGTTTTTTAGCATCCGTTCCATTAGGTCCGGTTGGTGTATTATGTATACAGAGAACAATTAATAAAGGTAGACGTTCTGGACTATTTTCTGGAATGGGAGCAGCTACTGTCGATGCTTTCTTTGCCTTAGTTGCAGCTTTAGGTCTTACATTTATTATTAATTTTATTGAGGAGCAACAGTTTTACATTCAGTTAGTTGGAGGTGTTATTTTGATAGTTCTTGGAGCAAGAATCTTTTATGCTAATCCAATAAAACAAATTCGTAGACACAGAAGACGAAAGAATAAATTAATTGAAGATTATTTCTCAGTATTATTTCTAACATTATCAAATCCGGTAGCTATTTTCTTATTTGTAGCAGCATTTGCCGGAATAGGAATTGTAACTTCAAAAGACAGCTCCCTAAAATCTTCTTTTATTGTAGTAGGAGTTTTTTTTGGTGCAATGATCTGGTGGTTTGCGCTTACCTTTTTTGTTAATTTATTTAGGAAACGTTTTCGATTAAAACAGCTTTGGTGGATTAATAAAATTGCTGGAATTATTGTAGTTATTTTTGGTGTTGCAGCAATGTTATCTGTGTTCTTCAGATAGATATTTAAGAGTATTTTTTATTAAATTTAAGATAATAGTAATGGAGATTAAATCAGCAGAATTTGTATCAAGTTATGTAAGCTATAAAGATTGTCCGAAAAACAACACTCCCGAATATGCTTTTGTTGGCAGATCAAATGTTGGAAAATCTTCGTTAATAAATATGTTACTGGAAAGAAAGAAACTAGCTAAAATATCTCAGAGTCCTGGTAAAACACAGTTGATTAATCAATTTATAGTAAATGAAAATTGGGTATTAACCGATTTGCCTGGCTATGGTTATGCTAAAGTTGGGAAATCAATGCGTAAAGATTTTAATAAACTTATTAATGATTATGCATTACACAGAGAGAACCTTATGTGTATGTTTGTTCTTTTAGATTCACGTCATGCACCTCAAAAAAATGATTTAGGTTTTATGAAATGGTTGGGAGGAAAACAGGTTCCTTTTGTAATGGTGTTCACAAAAGCAGATAAATTATCGAGTTCAGCAGTAAATAAAAACATAATGCATTATAAGAAGGAGATGTTAAAAGAATGGGAGAAGCTTCCTGATATTTTTATTACATCTGCTGAAAACAGACAAGGAAGAACTGAACTACTGGATTTTATTGACAATATAAACGTCTCTGTAAATATTTAGTATTGTAAAGCAAATTTCCTGCAAAAGAAGGTGTAAAATAAAATGATATTTATAAATTTGCAATTCCTAAAACAAGTATAAAATTATTGAAAATTAGATACAATGAGTCTTCAACCTCCAATTAAAATTTTTTCAGGAACCAAGTCACGATATATTGCAGAAAAAATAGCAAAAGAATATGGTATAGATCTTGGTAGTACAGAGTTTATTGAATTTAGCGACGGTGAGTTTCAAACTTCTTATGAAGAAACTGTTCGTGGAGCATATGTATTTATAATTCAGTCAACTTTTCCTCCTTCAGACAATTTAATGGAACTTCTTTTGATGATTGACGCAGCAAAAAGAGCATCAGCTTATAAAGTAGTTGCTGTAATGCCATATTTTGGTTTTGCACGTCAAGACAGAAAAGATAAACCAAGAGTTTCTATAGGAGCTAAACTTGTTGCAAATTTACTTACAGCAGCAGGTGTTGATCGTATAATGACATTAGATTTGCATGCTGACCAAATTCAGGGTTTTTTCGATCTTCCTGTTGATCATCTTTATGCATCATCAATTTTTGTTCCATATATAAAGAATTTAAATCTTGACAACCTTGTTATTGCAGCACCTGATATGGGAGGAACAAAAAGAGCTAATGCATATTCTAAATTTTTAGAAACACCTATGGTTATTTGTCATAAATCAAGAAAAAAAGCAAATGTTATTGCAGAAATGACAGTTATTGGCGATGTTGAGGGGAAAAACGTAATTATTCTTGATGATATGATTGATACGGCAGGTACTGTTACAAAAGCTGCTGATATGATGATGGAAAAGGGAGCACTTAGTGTAAGAGCATTTGCTACTCATGCAGTTTTATCTGGACCTGCTTATGAAAGAATTAATGATTCTGGAATAACAGAGTTGGTAGTTACTGATTCATTACCTATAAAACCAATATCCGACAAGATTAAAGTACTTACTGTGGCAGATGTTTTTGCTGATGTAATTAATAAAGTATATAATTATCAGTCGATAAGTTCGAATTTTATAGTTTAATATTATATATTTGCACACCAAAATAAAAAGCATATTGTAAAAAAGTGTGATGGGGAATAAGAAGCTTTTGAAATTTTAGTATTATTCTGAGTAGCACGCAATTAAAAAAAATGAAATCAGTTGAAATTAAAGGTAGTTTAAGAGAAAAAGTTGGAAAAACAACTTCTAAGAGTTTAAGAAAAGAAGATCAAATACCTTGCGTAGTGTATGGTAATGGGGAAAATGTACATTTTCATACTCATGAGAGATCTTTTAAAAAATTAGTGTTTACACCAAATGCATATCTTGTAAATTTAGATATTGATGGTAAAAAGCATCAGGCAGTTTTAAGAGCTATTCAGTTCCATCCTGTATCTGATAAAATTATTCATGCAGACTTTTTTGAAGTAACAGAAAAAGAGCCGTTATGGATTCAAATGCCTGTAGTAACTGAAGGTACTCCTGTTGGAGTTATTAATGGCGGTAGATTAGTTCAGAAAATGAGAAAGGTAAAAGTAAAAGGTTTACTTTCTGTTTTACCTGATGATATAAAAATTGACATTGCTGATTTAGTAATTGGTCAATCAATTAAGATTGCTGATTTAAAAATTGAAGGTCTTGAGTTTATGGAGCCTGACAATGCTGTTGTAATATTAGTTAAAACTGCACGTGCTGCCGTTGTTGATGAAGTTGAAGAAGGAGAAGAAGGAGAAGAAGGAGAAGAAGGAGAAGAAGGTGCTGAAGGTGAAAAAACTGAAGGTGCTGCTGAAGGGGGAAAAGCTCCAGCTGCTGAAGGAAAAGAATAATATAATTTAAACAGATAATTGGTATGAAGTACCTTATTGTCGGTTTAGGAAATATGGGTAACGAGTATATCAATACCCGACATAATATTGGATTTAAAATATTGGATGCATTAGCTAATGCATCCAATATTTCTTTTCAGGACCGTCGTTATGCTTTTCGGGCAGAATATAAATATAAAGGAAGAACCTTTGTACTCATAAAACCTACTACTTTTATGAACTTAAGTGGTAAAGCTGTAAACTACTGGTTGCAAAAGGAAAAGATTTCTGTTGAAAAGATGCTGGTATTAGTTGATGATGTGGCATTGCCATTTGGTGCTTTACGTTTAAGACCAAAAGGAGCTGATGCCGGACATAATGGATTGAAAGATATCAATCTGAATTTGGGTCATCAAAATTATTCAAGATTAAGATTTGGAATAGGAAATAATTATCCGAAGGGAGCTCAGGCTCATTATGTTCTTAGTCCATGGGATGATGACGAAAAAGCACAACTTTCTGAAAGAACCGACTTGGCAATCGAAATCATAAAAAGTTTTGGAACTATTGGAGTTGCAAATACCATGAATGAGTTTAATAATAGGTAGTCTTTATAAGTAATATTTTTTTTACTTCTGCTTAATCTTTATTTTTGTTTACTTGATTTATTTTAATATCAGATATGCAAAACGAACAAAATCTTCGTATAGATAAATGGTTATGGGCTGTCAGGATTTTTAAAACACGAAGTCAGGCAGCAGAAGCTTGTAAGAAAGGAAAAGTTTTAATCGATGATGTTCAGGTTAAACCATCTCGTGTTATTAAGGTTGGAGAGATTGTTCATATAAAAAGACCTCCAGTAACATTTCAATATAAAGTATTAGGATTATTAGGGAAAAGGCAAGCAGCTTCAATTGTTGTTGATTATGTAAAGGATATTACACCAGACGAAGAAAAGTTAAAGATTGATATGCAAAGGCTTACAGGCTTTGAAATGAGAGACAGAGGAATTGGAAGGCCAACTAAAAGAGAACGACGTTTAATTGAAGATTTAAAAAAGAAAATATAATTATGATTATTGCCCGACAAAAGAAAAGAGAAAGCATTGCAGAGTATATTTTATACATGTGGCAAATTGAAGATCTTATTCGTGCTTATGGACTTGATATAAAGGAAATAGATAAAAATATAGTACAACGATTTGAACAACCAGATTCGGTAAAAAAAGAAATTAAAAACTGGTATGAAGGTTTAATCGACTTTATGAAAGAAGAGCAAAAAACCAAGTCAGGGCATCTACAATTTGTGCAAAATACTGTAAATGATCTTTATGAATTTCATCTTGTACTTCTAAAATCTCCGGAACAACTTGATTATATTGATTTGTATAATAAAGCAAAATCAGGAATTGTTGAGTTAATGAATAAATCAAAAGGAACAGTTGAGAATGAAATTGAAGCTTGTTTTAATGGATTATATGGATTATTAATGCTTCGTTTACAGCAAAAAACAATATCTCCCGATACAATTTCTGCATTAAGTAGTGTTAGCCAGTTAATAGGCTTGCTAAGCAAAAATTATAAATTAGATGAAGAAGGGAAACTGGAATTATAAAAACTTCTCAGAATAATCTTTTCTTGGGGTATAACAACTATCTTTTTTACCAAACCATTTGAAGCGATTTACTGCTATTATATTATAAATATAATCTCTCACGGGCTTTGGAATTGTAATAAAATAATAGAAAATAGACCAATGCCCTTTTAATTTCCTTGTAATTTTTAATGCAGCATCCGATTGAAAATAAATCTGATTATTTTCTATTAAAACAAGCGATTGATAAAATCTCTTTGGAATATTGAATTCCTCTAAAAATTGTTCAGCAATATTTGATTGTAAAGAAGCAAATCTGAAATAATTTTTTGAATCTCTCTTTATAATAAACTGAACCGCCCAAGAACATAAATTACAAAATCCATCAAATAAAATAATGCCCTTATTTTTATCAGATAATAATTTTGTTGGCGATGTCTTTTCCTTTTTCATCTGTTAGCTCAGGTATATAGATTTTAAAGATCTTACTCTGAATAACAGCATATAAAACTTAATGTTTAAATACAAAATTACTTTTAGTCACATCAAATTAATTGTTTCTAATAATTAGGGTTCTAATTATCTAATTAGGGTTACATCTCCTGCTAGTTCAAAGGCTCTGCCATTTGTAAATTTACCTTCCGCTTTCCATACATAAACATCAGGTTTTGCCGGTTTTCCTTTAAGTATACCATCCCAGCCAGCGCTTAAATCTTTTGTAGTAAAGATTAGTTCTCCCCATCTGGTGTAAATAAGTAGTTCGTATTTTATAACTCCTTCCGATACAGGTCTAAATGTATCATTCAGACCATCGTTATTTGGTGTAAAGGCATTAGGGAATTTAATTTTACCAGCACCTAAAATTTCTACTTCTTCTGGTTTTAAAAGAGAGTCAACACACCCGTTTGCAGATGTAACAGTTAATCCAATATCATACAATCCTATCTCAGTATAATTATGAGTAAGATCTCTTGAAATACCTGTTGTACCATCTCCAAAATCCCACAAATATGCACACCCTGTAGTATCATTACACTCGGATAAATTGAAAAACTCAACTCTGCCAACAAGATCGTAATTTAGCATAACTGATCTCGGTGAGACTTCAAAATTAGCAACCGGATTAGAGTAAACACGTATAGTCTCATATTCGTAATCCTCACCTCCAAGTCCAGTGGCAGTCATTTTCACATAATAAACGCCGGCCTTTTCGTAAGTATGACTTACAATTTGTCCTGTGGCAGAATTACCATCACCAAATTTCCAGAAATAATCATAAATTTCTGAGTAAGACGAAGAGGCTGCTGTAAATGTAACATCAAATCCACCATGCAGACAGCCTTTTGTTTTATCAGCAATAAAGTCTGCATTTATAGCTGGTGGCAGAATTGTAATTGTATTAATTACATTATCGCTGCAAGTACTGGTTTGGCTATTAACAGTCAGTTTTATATTATATTCACCCCAATGATCATACAGGTGACTTCCTGGTTCTTTTGTTGTTGATGTTTGTGTATCATCAAATTCCCACAAATAATCAAAAGGACCTGCAATTGGACTGGTTTTATTATCTATGTCAACCTGATTGTCAGGAAATCTTTGAACAACAGGGTTTACGTCAAATTCGGCTATAGGCTGTGCATAGGACGTAACAGGTTTAGTAATAGTATCTCTGCAATCATACTCTGATCTTGCGATCATCACAATATCATAAACTCGATCTGTAGACCATGTATTAGTAAAAGTATGAATCGGTGCAATGTCGTTGGATGTTCCGTCTCCTCCAAAATCCCAATAAAAGAATTTAGCAGGATTTGATGAAGGATCAGAATCAAAACTCACTGTAACAGGACTACAACCATTCTGAGGAGTTGCAGTAAAGTTAGCAATGACATCTGGGAATACATTTAATACAAGTGATGTACTATCGCTACACCCATTTGCAGTAGTAACCCAATGTTCTAATTCGTAATTCTGAACAACATCAACTAATGTATTCGGATAAGTATAAGTTAAACTTGTATTAGTAGTATTTGTATTCCCATCACCAAATCTCCATTCAAAGGAATCAAAACCTTTCGATTCAAAATTATTCATATTGGCAATAAGGTCAGGACATGATGATGTATTATCAATCCAGAATTTCGATAATGGTAAATGGTAAACAGAAACCTGATCAGTTACTGTATCAGAACAATAGTTAGCAGATAATACAATTTGTTCAATAGTATAATTTAAATCTGCTATTCTGCTGGGGTTATAAAAAGTATGTGTCGGATTGGCGGTTCCAGATGATGCTCCATCGCCAAAATTCCAGATGTATGTTGTAGAAGCTGGAACTAGTGCCGCATCCGTAAACTGAACTTCTAAGGGATTACATCCATTATCAATATCCATTGTATATCCGGCAGTTACACTTTCGTAAACTGTTATTGTATCGATGTGTATAGAAGAACAAGCCTCTGCGTTTTCGGTAATAAGTTTAACTTGGTAATATTGCGATGCAAGATGATTTGCATTGGTGTATGTATGTGTAAAATCTGACTTGTCGGTAGGTGAACCAACTACCGGAATACCATCTATTTGCCATTCATAAGTATTGGCAATATTCCCATATGATGTATTGGTAATTGTTGTGTTAAACGGAGGACAACCCTCACTTGTTTCAACAGAGAATCCGGCATCAACTTTTGAATAAACCGTAATTATTGTGTTTGCTGAGTCAATACATTCATTTACAGATTCTGCTACCATTTTAACATCAAATATTTTATTACTGGTAGAATTATTGTTAAAAGTATGATCTGGGGATTCTATCGTTGTTGAAGAACCGTCGCCAAAGTACCAATTATATGAGTTTCCATTAATAGTATTGTTTGTAAAATTAACAGTTAATGGATTACAACCACTTCCAGCAACAGGTGCAAAAGAAAATTGTGCATCAATTTCTGTATATACAGTTAAGGTTCTTTGTAATGTATCGTAACAGTTATTTCCGTTGTCAGCGATTAATGTTAGGTTAAATGTTTGTGTAGTGCCACTGTTATTATAATACCATTTTGTAAAAGTATTATTGACAACAAATGTAGAATCGGCTACTAATAAATTATCATCATCCCAGAAGAAACGATAATTTCCACCACGAGAATTATTTGTTATCTGAACTTCAAATGGTGAACAACCATTTACAATATTAATATCAAAGTCGGCTAAAACATAAGGGTAAACAGATACAGTTGTTGAAGTGTCATGCGTACAACCATCAGCAGATGTAACTTCTAAACTAACTGTATAAGGAACTATAGCATCTGTTGTATTAACAAAACTATGAAATGGATTTTGTGAATTAGACGAAGCTCCATCACCAAAATCCCAATTATACAATAAAGCATTAAATGCTGGTGTTCCATCAAATGTAATATCAAATGGATTACAGTCAATATCATCCATTGGAGTAAAGTCAGCTTTTGCTTCTGAAAATACATTAATAGGGATGGTCAGAGTATCGTGACAATTACCGGTAACATCTATAACTGAAAGCTCAATTAAGTAATTATCTGTTATACCACTCGAATTTAAATAAGTCTCTGCAACAGGATTAATGCCTGAAGGAGTATTACCATTATCAAAATCCCAATTATATATACCAATACCAGGATAAGAAACAGCCTCAACATCTAAAATGAATGGAGAACATCCTTCAGAAGGATCAATAGCAAAATCTGCTTTTACATAAGGATGAATTCGTACGTTTGTAGAAATGGTATCTGTACAACCATTTACTGTTGTAACTTTTAATAATGTTTTATAATCAACATCACTACTTGTGAAGTTTCTATAAATATGCTCTGGAGTGGTCATATTAGAACTTGTTCCATCACCAAAACTCCAATCGTAAATTGTTGTCCAAGCTGAGGAGTTATTCACAAAGTTAATTACTGTAGAATCACACCCCACAATATTCGTTGGCGTAAAAGCTGCAGTTACTTCTGAATAAACATCAATAGGTAAAGTTAAACTGTCTTTACAACCGCCATTTCCGGAAACCCTTAATTTTAAATTATGAGTAACCGGAGCTCCTGTTATATTTGTATATGGGTGACTCACAGGATTAATATTATTATCAACAGGAGAGCCATCATCATAAAACCATTCATAAATATTAATATCTCCGATTGAAGTATTAATAATGTTTACATTTAATGGAGAACAACCTTGTGCAGTATCAATTTTAAAATCTGCGAATGTCCTGTAAACTGTTATGTTACCTGTTGTATCATCACTACAACCATAATCAGATTCAACATGTAGAGAAAATCCAAAAATAGTATCGTGAGTAAAGTAATTATTGTATGAGTGATTAATTGTTGCAGCTGTAGAGTTTGAAGAAATACCGTCACCAAAATTCCAGTCAACAGTTGTTGCTCCGGTAGAATTATTAGTAAACACAACATCAAGTGTATTGCAACCTTCATCTACATCAACCGCATAATCTGCTTTAATTATAGGGTAAACCCGAATAATTCGTTCAAGTGTATCTGTACATCCATTTGCATTTGCAACAACTAATCGTAAAGTATCATCAATAGGGAGATTAGTGAGATTTGTATAAATGTGCGGATTAGGAGTGGGGTTTTGATCTGTACTTGTAAAACCATCACCATAATCCCAGGAATAACTTGTTATTCCACCTCTTGAAAGATTAGTTACATTAACTTCTAAAGGTGCACAACCAACATTTTTATCAATTGAAAAGCGGGCTTCAATAAATGGATTTACAGTTATGCTTTTTGTAGCTGTATCTTTACAATTATATGGAGATGTATTAATAAGTGTTACCGTATATATTGTATCAGTAGTATTTACATTTTCATAAATATGAAAAGGGTCAATTGAGTCTACAGCAACATCCCCATCGCCAAATTCCCAGTAGTTCTGATTCAAATTGCCGGATGAGGTATCTGTAAATTGAACACTTAGAGGATTACAGCCTATATCAAAATTCTGATTAAACCCGGCAGTTATTTCCGGGAAAACTTGAATATACCGAGTAAAATTATCACTGCAACCAGAAGGGTTTTTAGCAAATAATTTTAAATAATAAGCAGTATCTGTAGATGAGGTATTATAATATGTATGATTTGTTACTGCAGCAGAATCATTTGTAATAACATCAAAACCATCTCCTTCAAAATCCCACCTGAAGTCATCTCCTCCCGATGTATAATTATCAATTTTTACATAATGAGGAGCACAACCAATTGCATCATCAACCTGAAAAAAAGCATCAATACCTTCTTTTATTTGTATCCATATTTCAAGAGTATCTGAGACGCAGGCACCACTAATAGCAACTTCATAAATATATTGTCCAACCGGAATATTTGTAAGAACAGGACTTTGAATGTTTGGGTCGTTCAAGTAATCAGGATTACCGGTAGCTTTATTGTACCATGAGAATATTGATCCTCCTGTGGCTGTAAGTTGAATACTGTCACCAAAACATACTGAAGCAAATTGTGATGCATCACCAACTTCCATAGCCGATGCATTACTTACACCATAGTCAGAAAAATAGCCATATGAAGTACCATTTGCAGCAATAGTTGAAACAACGCCTAAATGAAAAACTTCTTCAGTATTTACAATTTTAGACACAACACCATCGTCAATTGCACTATGGGACCAGGTAGCGTCTGTAATTACACTCCATCCATTTCCTAAATCAGTAAACTCTGAGGGTTGAAGTTCCGGAATTGCAACTCCATCAACTAAAAATGCATCGGTTGCACCAGTAGGTACCATAATATACATATGAAACCTTTGAGTAGTAGGTCTAAATATTGAAACATCTTGAGATCCGGTACATCCATTTATTGGAGGTAAAATTGCGCCCCCAAAATCCTGGAAAGATGTTAATTGATATACTAATATATTATTTGTTGCATTAACAAAACTATTATTTCCTGTTGATAATGAGTAACTAAAAACAGTTTTTGCAGCAAAAGGACCAACAGTTTGAGTTACTCCAAAATCATCAACATAATCAATAGAAGTTCCATCATTTACAACTGTAATAAAAACTTCGCTTCCATTAGCTCCTGGTCCTCCAATAACAACATAATCCGATCCAATCAAGTTTAAAGGAATTATTTGATCACCATTTAAATCCTCTTTTGTTCCATAATCAACCGCATCATCACTCATAGTTACTGCAATATTTCCAGTACTTTCAATTGTTGTGCCAGCAAGGTGATTCACACCTAAGTTACTTGTAGCTATAAGACCATATGTTTCACCAGCATCGAGATGAAATGTTGGTATAGATGCACCTGCAGGAAAACCATTAGCACTTGCAGTAGGAGGTAGCGTAATGTCAATATCTGCAGCTTCAGTGGCAACTATATACACACCATGCACAGGCAAAGGTGCTATGGTTGTCATATTGTCGTGAGTGTTTTGTGTAGGAACCATAAAAGATGTTCCAATAGCATTTCCCCCTTTAAGAACAAAATTATCAGCATCTCTTGAAGCCATTCCTATTTCATAAAATGCTGTAATTAAAATTCCTGAAACACTATTTGTAGTTTCGTTCCAACTTTGAACTAATATACCTGTATTATCAATGCCCTGTCCTGTTTCAATGTTAGCTCTCCAAGCTGTTAAATCAATAGTTGCACCCCCTCCTCCTAAAACATCAATATACGCAATAGTATCTCCTGTTATGGGAATAGTAACAAGTACCTTTGCATCCCAATCTATCGTACCAATTCTTAAATAAATAGGCTCTCCTCCAGTACATCCACCAGAAACACAATCAGTTGTAAGTGTAGGTGCAGCAAACCAAAATTCATTATCCATCTGAGCTATTACAGATGTTGACAAGAAAAAACAAAAAGTTAGTAGTGTTAGGAATTTATTAAAAAAACTCATAAATTGACTCTTTGATGATAAACTATTTTAAAATTATAACGTATTACTTACAAAGATGTTCCAAAATTAATAGACAAGTTATGAAAAATTTTATTTTGATGCTATTATTTACAGCAATTTCGGCATCACTATCCGGACAAGAAATATATTTTTTTGAATTTTTTGAAGAAACAAGTGTCTTTGAGGTTTGGACACAGGAATATGTAATAGAAGAATACGACTGGAAACTAAATGACGGGGGATATTCAACTGAGCCGGAGACTCCTGGTACTGGCGATCCGCCATTTGCAAAAGAAGGAACTTATAATGCATATTTTCAGTTCAATAGTAAATTAAACGAAAAAACAAAATTGATTACACCGCCTATTGATCTTGATTATGCAATAAAACCCGAATTAAGGTTTTGGCATGCAATGGATGAAAGGGAATTTTTTGGAATGGTAAATGAAGAACTTAGAATTTATTATAAAAATGCAACAGGTGATTCATGGCATATTCTCGAAACATATACAGAGACATTTGAAGGGTGGATTGAGCGATTCATAAATTTACCTGATACTGTTTTGACCAGCACTTTTTATATTGCTTTTGAGGGAAAAAACAGTGGAGGTGCAGGACTTTGCATTGATAGTGTTATTGTAATAGAAACAGGTATTATACCTAAATACCTGGAATCTTTAGAAATAAAACAAGATGTAACAGAAGTAGTGCCAACAGAATCAGGCAAGAATGCTATTCTGCGTATTGATTTTTCAGTTCAGGGGAATGAAGGAAGCATTGTTTTAGACTCATTGGTTGTAACTTCATTAAATACTGACGATAACGATATTTCAACAAATGGTGTAAAATTGTATGCATCGGAAGATTCATTATTTAGAAATAGTTTATTAATCGCATCTGGTCAAAACTTTTCAAGTGGACAAGTTGCTTTTGATAATATTGATTTTTTACTTAAAAGAGGGTTAACATCTGTATGGCTAACATATGACATTAAAGAAGATTTAAACCACGAAATGCAGGGGCATATTCTTGATGCTAAAATTTTAGCCGATCATATCAAATTAAACAATTCGTATTATCCTGCGGTACAAAAGTCACCTATTGGAAGCAGGTCAATTGTAGAATCTATATTCTTTGATGATTTCGAGACGATTAAAACTTGGGATTTTACCGGAGAATTTCAAAGAGAAGAAGCACAAGGTCTTGGCGGTGGTATTGGATATCCAGACCCTGAAATAGCGTATTCAGGAACAACTATTATAGGAACAGATTTAACAGGATTAGGATTAAATTCAGGTAATTATGAAAATAGTCTTGCAGATCGTGCAGATAAGGCTGCTACTCAACTTATTAATGCAAAGTATTTTAGAAATATAAAACTTTTTTTTCAGCGATGGCTTAACATTGCAGTTTTAGATAATGCTTATCTTGATTTAAGTAAGGATGGTGGTAATTCTTGGGATAATTTATGGAATAATGCCTCAAATGTAGTAACAGATAATAAGTGGACTCAGTATATTTATAATATTTCAAATTATGCAAGTGATCAGGATAGTTTGAAAATTCGATTTGCTTTGGGATCTACTGATAATTCAGGAGTTTTTAGTGGCTGGAATATTGATGATGTTTTTCTTACCGGAGATTTCCTTACAGTTGATGCAGGTATCGTTGATGTGCTTACTCCGATTACAACATGCGGACACTCTTCTGAAGAGCCTATAGAAGTGATTGTAAAAAACTATGCCGGTTGGCCAACAAATGATACTATTCCTGTATATTTTTCAACTGATGAAGGAGTAACTAAATATTACGACACACTTTTTGTCTCTGTACCTGTAGATGGAATTGATACACTTACACTAAACAGAAAAATTGACCTAACGAGTCCCGGTCCTTATTCATTAATAGTTGCAGCGGCTTTACCCAGTGATGAAGTGCCATCAAATGACGCTTATACCAAATCATTGTATGCTATACCAATAATTAGTTTACCTTATTCTCAGAATTTTGAATCTAACAATGGATACTGGAGATCTTTAGGATTAGCCAGCTGGGAATACGGGAAGCCTACTTCAGGTAGTATTAATACAGCAGCGTCAGGTGAATATGCTTGGCTAACAAAACTAAATGCAAATTATCCTGATGGAGATTCGTCAATACTTGAAAGCCCGTGTTTTGATTTTACGGGAGTCAGCAATCCTGTAATTGAATTTATGTTGAAAGGCTCGACTGATGAAGGTGACGGTATGGCACTTCACTATTCTTTAAACAACAGTTTGCCATGGATAATAGTACCTGATGGAATGGATTATTATTGGGAATGGTACAATGAATCTAATATTTATGCTCTAAATACAGCAGGCTGGGATACTGTTAGTGCAGAATGGTATAAAGTAAAAAGATTATTACCATCTGAAATCGCAAATGAATCCAGTGTAAAATTCCGATTTTTATTTAAGAGTGATTATGATGGAATTGTTGATGCAGGAATTGGAATTGATGACATTAAAATTTATAAGGCGCCAGATGATGTTGGTGTAACTTCATTACATTATCCAATTTCAAAATGCGAACTCAGCGACACTACACATGTTAAGGTATATATCGAAAATTACGGTCTTAACAATGTTATCAGTGGAACAAAAATTCCGGTTGAGCTTAATTTAAATACAGAAATAGTTTATGACACCTTAGAGCTAACCGGCGATATTCCTGTTAACGACTCAGTCTTGTTTACTTTTAATTCAACGGTTGATATGTCGTATGCAGGAGATTATAATTTTATAATTAATACAAATTTAGAATCTAATACTTTTTTCTATAATGATACATTGAGCAACGATACATTAAATAAAACAGTTTCGGTAATTGGAATGCCGAATTATAATCCTTTTGAAGATATTACAGGAACAACTACGCCTATTAATTATATATTAGATGCTGGAGCAGGTTATAGTTCATATGAATGGCAAGATGCATCATCAGACCCCACTTTTACAGCTACATCTGTTGGAACTTACAAAGTTACTGTTACAAATGCAGATGGTTGTAGTGCTTCGGATACTACCTTACTTGTAAGTTCTCTTGTGAATATGACAATGGATAGCGTATTAATTGAACTAAAAGATAGCTGTTATAGATATGAGCTTACAGAAATAAGTGTGCAAGCTGTTAATAATAGTTTGGATGGTTTTAGTACTGACGACTCAATTTATTTTGGTTATCAAATAAATGATAATCTAATTGTAGCAGACACATTGATTCTAACAGATACATTAACTGCAAGCCCTCCGGGTGATACTGTTTTATTTACTTTTGCAGAAAAATGTGATTTGAGAAATGTTGGACAATATAATATTAAGATTTTTACAAATTTTGATGAAGACTTGGATCTTTCAGATGATACATTATATTTTAATATAGATACTTGGGGAGGCCCTGATGTAGAGTTAGAATTTGATTCAATTTTCTCATCGCAGGCTGATACAATCACTTTGGATGCTGGTGCAGGTTATGGTTCATACTTATGGAATGTGGATTCTACAACACAAACTATTACTCCTACTAAAGAAACTCGATGGTATGTGGTAACA
Source organism: Bacteroidales bacterium (assembly GCA_030637515.1). Classification (GTDB taxonomy): domain Bacteria; phylum Bacteroidota; class Bacteroidia; order Bacteroidales; family UBA12077; genus UBA12077. The sequence continues at coordinate 29,828 of DAOWGM010000144.1, read as the reverse complement.
GTAGAAGATTCTCAATTTTGTAGTTCAGATAAAGATTCAACATATATTGAAACTTACGATTTAGGAATAAATAGTGTTGTTAGTCCTGTAAGTGAATGTGAACATACTTCCAATGAGGTAATACAGGTTTCAGTGCATAACTACAGTGGCAATACCTATGCTATAGGAACAAAAATCCCTTTTAAATATTATTTTAACAGTACTTGGGAAAATGATACTGTTACCTTAGGTAGTGATTTTAGCCCGGGTGTGGATAAAGATCTGACTTTTACAAAAAATATTGATCTGATTGTGCCGGGAGAATATCCACTTAAAATAAAGCTTGACTCAGAAACCGATGTAAACTCTGCTAATGACAGTATTGAAACATCCATTGAAACATGGGGTTATCCGGAGGTTACCCTCGACTATGATACTATTTATACAAGTAGGGCAGATACTGTATTACTGATTGCTCAAACCGGGTTTACAAATTATATGTGGAATGATGGAACAGAAAATGATACACTTGTTGTAACAAAGAAATATACAAAAAAATACATAGTTTCAGCGGATGACCTTCATGGATGTAAATCCAGTAAAGATTCAACACAAATTATTGCTTATGATCTTGGAATATCTGAATTAAATCTGCCAAAGAGTTCATGTTCTCATAATGATGCAGAACTGGTTAAAATAATTATTAAGAATTATGGTCAGGATACCATTTTATCGGGAGAAAAGATTGATGCTTATTATAAATTTGAAGATAACGTGCCAGAATATGAACAAATTACATTATTAACAGATTTGTTTCCTTCCGGGACTATTACACATCAGTTTATAAACACCGTTGATCTGTCAGTAGTTAATACCTACATATTAAAAACATATATTAATTATGAAAATGATGTATATCTTTTAAACGATACTATTATTGAAGGCATAAGGACATACAGTAATCCTGCTGTACAGGCAGGTCCTGATATATATACAACACAACCTGATACAGTTATTATTATAGCATCTGGGGGATTTAATAATTATGTTTGGAACGACGGAACAAAGAATGATTCATTAATTGTTACTTACTTGGCTTCTAAGTCTTATTCAGTAACCGTCACTGATATTAATGGTTGTACAGCAAGCGATACTATGGATTTGTACACATATAATATCACAACAGATTCATTAATAAATCCATATCCATATAATCAGTGTAATGCATCAGATTCTGAACCAGTTAAAATCGGCTATATTAATAATAGCCAGGACACATTGTTAGCTGGAGAATCTTTAAGTTTTAGTTATTCAATAAATTCCGGAAGTTTAAAATCCGGATCATTCATACTAACTGAACCTCTTTACCCTGATAGTGTTGGTGAGTTCGAGTTTACTCAAACAGCGAACTTATCAGTAAGTAAGGGATATGAGTTTTCTATTATATCGAGAAAAACAAATAACGATGCAGATACAGATGATGCCTTGATACAAGATGTTAATATAAATGCGCCATACGTAGATTTAGGTTCTGATACTGTGTTTTTTACGGGTAGCACTGAGATTGGAGGAACTTTAGATACATATGACAGTTATAAGTGGTCAACAGGAGAAACCACAAGAACAATTATTGTTACTACAACAGGAACATATAAAGTAACGGTAACAACAATTGACGATTGCGAAGGAATAGGTGAGATATATTGTGAAAACACAACTGGAGTAGATAATATAATAAAAGGTGAAACATTTAAAATTACATATTATCCTAATCCAGTTTCTGAAAATCTAAACATTGAATTTGCCAATGCAAAAAATTCGGATATAATAATTGAAATTGTAAATGTAAATGGAAGTATTGTTTACAATAGAAAATTGGAAAATATTTCAAGCTCAATAGAAAATATTGATTTTAGCAGTTATGCTAATGGAGTTTATTTTATCAGATTTAAAATTGATAACAAGTTGTTTGTCAGAGAAATAATTGTTCAGTAAATTATTTGAAACGGGATTGTGATTAAAGAATCCCGTTTCTTATTTTTTTCAGGTTCAGGTATGTATACTTCTAATATCTTACTTTGAACAACAGGATTTAAAAATAAATGTTCGATTACCGAAGGAATTAACACAGTTTCACCTTTTTCAATTGTAATCTTTTCCGATTCGTAATATTCAATTTCAAATTTGCCTTCGAGGCACATATAAATTACAAACGAATCTAAAGTATTATAATCTTTCTCAATACTCTTGTTAAAATTTAGAATATTGGTTTCAAAATATTTAGTTGAAACAATTTCTGAGGTTTTATTTTGGTCTGATTTGTATTCTGTTTTATAATTATCATAAACCTTAAAGTCAATTGCATCAATTGCTTTCTCGGTATGCAATTCCCGGTAATTCCCGGCATCATCTTTTCTGTTCCAGTCAAAAATTCGGTATGTTACATCCGAGGTTTGCTGAATTTCAGCCAAAACAATTCCTGCACCAATTGCATGAACTCTACCTGCAGGAATGTAAAAAACATCGCCTTGTTTAACTTTTTCGGTATTTAATATTTGAGGTAACTCATTGTTTTTTAAATGATTTAAATAATGATCCTTATCCATTTCGTGATTAAATCCCGAAATTAATTCAGCATCTTTTTGCACTTCAACAATATACCACATTTCTGTTTTTCCGTTTGAATTGTAACGTTGCTTTGCTAATTTATCATCCGGATGAACTTGAATTGAAAGCACATCATTCGCGTCAATAAATTTAATAAGCAAAGGAAAAACTAATCCATGTTTATCATAAACCTTATCACCAACCAAATCGCCCATGTAAATTTCTATCAACTCATCAAGCTCATTACCTGCAAGAAAACCATTTTCTACAACAGAAACATTATTTTTAACTCCCGATATTTCCCAACTTTCACCAAGTTTTTTGTTTGTAGGTATATCTTTATTTAATGATGACTTTAAATTTTGCCCACCCCATATTTTCTCTTTAAATATAGGTTTGAATTTTAATGGATATAATGTGCTCATTTTGGTGTGTTTTAAAATTCGTAATCTAATACTGCTTTTTCTTTCTGAATATCACTACAAAGTTTTATTGCTTTTAAGTGTTCAGGATGATTAAGATAAGTGTCTAAATCTTCCCAGGTGTTATATTCTGAAATTATTGCTAAATCATAAGAAAATGCAGTTTTTTTATGATTAATAGCAACTTCATAAGATTCCACAACATTAATAATATTTCTTAAAGGAGAGAATGTTGTTTTTATTTTATTTGCTTTTTCCGACCTTTCAGTATCATTTTTTATGTCAGCAAATTTAAACATGATTATATGTCTTATCATGATATATAATTTTTGTGTAAATTTATATTATCTTCATGCCAAAATATAGTTTAAAGTTATTAAAATTTTATCGATATGTCTTTTATAATTGGTATTGCAGGAGGAACGGGATCCGGAAAAACAACCGTTGTAAGAAAGGTTATTGAAAATTTACCAAAAGGTGAAGTGGCAATAATACCACAGGATTCATATTACAAAGATAATAGTGATTTACCCATGGAAGAGCGTCAGGAAATGAACTTTGACCATCCTGCATCTTTAGAATTTAAATTATTAATTGAGCATATAAAGAAATTAAAAGAAGGAAAACCAATAGAGCAACCCATATATTCCTATTTAACATGCACACGATCTAAAGAGACCATTACTGTTGAGGCTAAAAAAGTAATTATTGTTGAGGGGATTTTAATTTTACAAAACGCCCAATTGCGTGATTTGATGGATATTAAAGTATACGTGGATGCAGATAATGATGATCGATTAATGCGTGTTATTCAGCGTGATTTGGTTGAACGTGGTCGATCGGTAAACAAAGTTCTGGAGCGTTATGAAAAAACAGTAAAACCGATGCACCTTCAATTTATTGAACCAACAAAACGCTATGCCGATGTAATTATTCCTCAGGGTGGAAATAACAAAGTTGGAATTGATGTATTATCTTCAATTATTGAGAAGAAAATAAATCATAAAGAGTAAAATTAACATTCAGTTATGCTTGATAATATTAAAATTGAGAACGTCTTATTTTTGGATATAGAAACTGTTCCGCAGTATTCTGACTATAATGATGTTCCAGAAGTCTTTCAGGAGTTTTGGGAAAAGAAATCTTCTTTCTTTCGAAAAGAAGATCAATCAGCAATAGATGTTTATCAACGAGCAGGAATTTATTCAGAATTCGGAAAGATAATATGTATTTCTGTTGGTATAGCTGTTAGTAAAACAGAAGATAGAACTTTTAGATTAAAATCCTTTTTTGGTGATGACGAAGCATTATTATTGAAAGAATTTAAAGAAATGCTTCAGAAATACCACAACTCTAATTCCGATTTGCAACTATGTGCACACAATGGAAAAGAATTTGATTTCCCATATATTGCTCGTAGAATGCTAATTAATGGGATCAAACTACCTAAAGTTCTTGACATTGCAGGTAAGAAACCTTGGGAGGTTTCATTCTTGGATACAATGGAATTATGGAAGTTTGGCGATTATAAAAACTACACTTCGTTGAATCTTCTGACTCAAATATTTGATATTCCTACTCCAAAAGATGATATTGATGGAAGTATGGTTGCCGACGTTTATTGGAACGACAAGGATTTGCAGCGAATAGTTAGATATTGTGAAAAAGATGTTTTAGCAATTGCTCAGCTTATGTTAAAATATAAAGGTAAAGAGCTAATCAAGACGGATAATGTAGAGTCAACTACTCAGAATAAGTTATTGTAGAATAAAATCAGTAATCTTCTTAATAAATATTTCAGGCTGTTCAGCATGCATCCAGTGACCTGTATTTGGGATTGTTTCTAAATCGGCATAAGGGAATATTTTTTGAATTATTTTTTCATCTTCCTTTAAAATATAATCTGAGTTTTCTCCTTTTAAAAACAATATTGGGAATCCTGTTATTTCAGTTTGATTTTCATTTAAACCGTCCATAATATTAACCAACTCGTTTTTAATTGTTTTTATATTCAGGCTCCAACTGTACTCATTGTCTTTTGATCTTTTAATATTCTTTAATAGAAATTGTCGAATTCTTGGTTCAGGAATTGATTTAGCAAGTATTATATCAATATCTTCCCGGCTTGTAATTCCGTAAATGTCAATGTTATACATAGCTTTTATGATAGTATTGTGAGCCAAGAGCTGAGCCGAATTTGTTGTTTTGTATGATCGTGGAGAAATATCTGCGACAATTAAATGGCTAATTCTTTCAGGATAATCAGCTGCAAAAAACATTGCCATTTTACCACCCATCGAATGTCCAATAATTATAGCTTTTTCAATAGATTGTTTATTCATGAAACCAATCAAATCTTCTTTCAGGATTTGGTAATTGTGTTCCGAAGAATGAGGCGATCTGCCATGATTTCGTTGATCAATTAAAAAAACCTCAAAATTTTCAGCTAATTTTCTTCCAATACTTACCCAATTATCCGATGATCCGTATAAACCATGTAATATTATTAAAGGTGGACCTTCACCATATTTTCTGAAGAACAATTCCACGATTCTTATTTTAGTTCGCGCAGATACAATTGAACTGTATTTTCAAGACCTAAATAAAGAGCGTCAGAAATTAGAGCATGACCAATTGAAACTTCAAGCAATTCGGGAATATTTTGATTAAAATATTTTAAGTTGTCAAGATTCAAATCATGACCAGCATTTAATCCGAGCCCAACGGAATTTGCAATTTCTGCAGCTTTTACAAATGAAGCAATAGCTTGCTCTTTGTTTTTTCCGAAATTTGCTGCATAAGGTTCAGTATATAATTCAATTCGTTCTGTTTCTGTATCTGCCGCATTTTTTATTAATTCTGAGTCGGTTTCAATAAATATTGAAGTCCTAATATTAGCTGAATGAAAACGTGAAATCACATCTTTTAGAAACTGCTTATTTTTAATAGTATCCCAACCTGCGTTTGAAGTTAATGCATCCGGCGGATCAGGAACAAGAGTAACCTGAGTAGGTTTTGCATCTAATACTAATTTAATAAAATCCTCTGAAGGATATCCTTCAATATTGAATTCAGTGGTAATAACAGGTTTAATATCAAAAACATCCTGATAACGAATATGTCTTTCATCCGGACGTGGATGAACTGTTATTCCTTCAGCTCCAAATCGTTGACAATTTATAGCTGCATCTAAAACATTAGGATAATTTCCGCCTCGGGCGTTTCTTAATGTTGCAATTTTATTTATATTTACACTTAGTCTGGTCATATTTTAATATTTGGCAATAGAATAAACAAATTAATCGTTTTACTTGTTAATTGTACAAATTTACAAGTATTTCGGGAACAAATAAAAGATGTTAGCAAAAGATTTAATATCAGATGAAATACCTGCATTACGTACTTCAGATACAGGAGTTGATGCACTAAATTGGATGGAGGTTTTTCGAATCTCTCATTTACCTATTGTAAATAATGAAGAGTTTCTTGGACTTATTTCTGATGCAGATATTTTTGATATTAATAAGCCCGAAGAAGCAATTGGAAATCATCGATTGTCATTAATCAGGCCTACCGTAAGGTGTGATCAGCATTTGTATGAGGTAATGGAGATTGCAGCCCGATTAAAACTTTCAGTAGTACCTGTACTTGATCATAACAAGAAATTTCTTGGCGTAGTCCAAATGAATGATTTGTTGCATAATTTCGCAAAACTTTCTGCCATTGAAAGTCCGGGAGGTATCATCGTTTTAGAAATGACACAAAGCGATTATTCAATGTCCGAAATATCTCAGATTGTTGAATCAAACGATGCTAAAATTCTTAGTATGTATATTAATTCAGAAACAGAATCAACGAAACTCGATGTTACTTTAAAATTAAATGTTACTGATTTAACAGCTGTTATTCAGACATTTATCAGATACGATTATAATATTAAAGCTTCTTTTATGGAATTTGATGAACAGGATGATTTATATAACGAAAGGTATGATTTATTCATGCGATTTTTAAATACCTGATAATCCGCTGATGCAATTCCATTGTAAACGTATTCTTTTTATTTTACCAGTTCTCTTTTTTAGTTTTTTCTCTTTTAGTCAGGAGAAAATAAATACTTATATAATCTCTGGCATTGAAATGTCTGGTAATAAAATTACTAAACAAGATATTGTATTAAGAGAGCTGCTATTTAATATAGGAGACACGGTTAGCTCGTCTGAGATTAATAATGTCATTGAATTATCAAGAGAGAATCTTTTAAATACTTCCCTATTCAATTTTGTAACAATTAATTACGGAATTGATTCACTATGCAACCTGAAAGTAGAAATAGATTTGCAAGAAAGATGGTATATATGGCCTTATCCTGTTTTAGAATATACCGAAGGAAATTTAAGTACTTTTTTAAATAACAAAGAGTGGTCAAGAATAGATTATGGTATATATGTTTTAATAAATAATTTCAGAGGCAGAAAAGAAATTCTTAAACTAAAATCAATTTTTGGATACAATAATAGGTTTGTTCTTTTTTATAATAAGCCCTTTATCGATAAACAGAAGAAAACTGGACTTGGCTTTGATATTGATTATTTCAGAAATCATGAAATAGCGTATCAAATTTCAGATGATGAGCTTGTTTACCTGAAACTCAATGATGAATTTGTCCAGAAAACACTTAAGTTGTCAACATTCTTGTCTTACAGACCATTTTTATATACCAATCATCAGTTTACATTCAGGTATACAAATGTGAATGTGAGCGATTCAGTTATAGATCTTAATCCTGATTACTTATATGGAGAAAATAAAGACATTGAGTTTATTACATTAGCTTATAAATTCAATTATGATAAAAGAGATTCAAAAGTTTACCCTTTGCACGGATTTAAATTTAATACTTCTGTTATTATAGAGGGATTAGGCCTTTATTCTGAAGAAGGTACATTTTATTTAAAGTCTGCTGTAGAGGATAATTTTAAAATAGCTAATCGTCTGTATTTCAATGCGGGAGTTGAAGGTAAAATAAGTTTTGATAGTTTTAAATCCTATTATTTTTCTGAAGCAATTGGTTTTAAGAACTATATCAGAGGAATGGAATATTATACAATTTTAGGCAAGAATTATTATATATCAAAAACTAATTTAAAGTATGAGTTAATTCCACAATCGGCATTTAACCTAAATTTTATTTCAACAGATAAATTCAGTAAGGTGCATTATGCCTTATATTTGAATTTGTTTTTTGATACTGGTTATGTAAATTCCGAATTTGTTAATGATAACATGTTGGTTAATGAATTTCTATATAGTGGTGGAATTGGAATCGATTTTGTAACTTATTACGATAAAGTTTTGCGTATTGAGTATTCATTGAATAAATTTGGAGAACACGGGTTTTTTATTCATTTGGGAGCACCAATAATTGAAAATTAGTATGAAAGTAGCAATATACGGAAGGAATTTCGATAAAGGATTTAAAGAATATGTAAAAAAATTCTTTGATATTCTGAATTCAAATAAAATAGAAATCGTAATTTATGAGAAATTCTATGAATTTTTAATAAAAAATATTGATTTAGTGCCAGAGTCTGTATCTGTATTTTCAAAGCATCATGAAATAAGAAATGATGTTGATTTATTATTTAGCATTGGTGGTGATGGTACAATTTTGGATGCAATTACAGTTATACGTGATTCTAATATTCCTATTGTTGGTATTAATACTGGGAAATTGGGATTCCTTGCTAGTATTGCAAAAGAAGAAATAGAATCAGCATTAAACTCTATTTTTTTAAAAGAGTATTCAATTGAAGAAAGGACATTACTCAAGCTGGAATCATCCTCAGGATTATTTAAAGAATTTCCATATAGTTTAAATGAAATTGCAGTTCAAAAGGTTGATTCTGCAATGATAACTGTTCATGCATATATTGATGGTGAGTTTCTGAACTCATATTGGGCAGACGGATTGCTTGTATCAACTCCAACAGGATCAACAGCTTATTCATTAAGCGTAGGTGGCCCAATAATTATCCCACAATCTGGAAATTTTATTATATCTCCGATCTCACCACATAACTTAACAGTTCGGCCAATAGTTTTACCTGATACAAGTAAACTTCAATTAAAACTTGAGGGTCGTTCATTGAATTATATTGCATCAATTGATCATAGATCGATAATGATAAAGAACACAGAGGAAATAACAATTAGCAAAGCAGAATTTAAAGTCAAATTACTAAAGCTATATAATACAAGCTTTTATCAGACTTTAAGAAATAAACTTATGTGGGGAGTTGATAAACGAAATTGAATAAAACAAATTTAAGTTAAAAACGTTTTATATTTTGTAAAAAGTTGAAAACAATTTGCTTATTATAATTATTACATAAAAAAAGATAACTTTGTAATAATAAAAACTTAAAATGAAGACATCTAAATTATTTGCATTACTAATATTAATGCTTATTCCAACTCTTATGTTTTCCCAAAGGTGGAAATTATCCAGATCGGAATATAGTTATGGAATAGGAGTGTCAAATTATTTTGGAGACATTGGTGGATCTATAAAAACAGATGTGTCTGGGTTTGCAGATATCGATGTGGTTAATACCAGACCTACGCTTGCGTTGGGATATCGTTATAAAATACACGAGCGAATAGCTGCAAAAGCAAATCTTACCTATGCAAATATACATGGTTCTGATGTAGGATCTATAAATGAAGGTAGAAACAATACCTTTTCTACAAACATGTTTGAGCTTAATGGTCATGTAGAATTTCATATATTAAAAGAAAAAACACTTGTTTCTTATAAAACAATGTCAATGAGGGGGAAGTTGAGAAGATTTAATGTGGGACTTAACGTTTATATGTATGCAGGTGCTGGAGTTGCATATTTTAAACCTAAAGCAATAGATAATCTAACAAATGATTCAAGGTTTATTGACAATAAAAATTTTGGTGTTGTTGTGCCTTTTGGGATTGGAGTTAGATATCCGCTTACTACTAAATCAAGTATTGGGCTTGAGTTTGGACGACGATTTATTACTTCCGATTATATTGATGGTTTTACAACTGAATCGTCGGAAGCAAAAGATGTATACTATTTTACAGTAATAAACGTTTCATATAAAATTAAACGAAAAAGCAATAGCAGAAAGGAACTGCGATTTTAGAATTATATGAAGAAATATTTATTACTACTCCTATTAATTTTTATAACAAACTTATTAATTGGACAAAGCAAGACTGAATTTGGAGTTAATCTTGGAACTTCTTATTATCAGGGAGATATAAACAATTCAAAATTGTTTTATTCTCCATCTATGGCATATGGATTAATTGTAAAGTATAATCTTAACAATTATCTTTCAACAAGCATAAAAGGTTACTACGGAAAATTAAGAGGTAGTGATTATGATTTTGACGAAACACTAAATCAATTACGAGGAGCTTCTTTTTCAACAGGAGTAATAGATATTTCAGTGCAGGTCGAATATAACTTTTTGCCATTTACCAGTTCAGGATATATTAAGAAGAATAAAAATAGGTTTGCACCCTTTGTGTTTTTAGGGGTTGGAGGGAATTTTCTTTTAGGCTCTGGAGGTTTTGAAAATCCTATAACAATTCCTTTTGGATTAGGAATTAAATATAATATCTTTGAGCGCTTAACTTTAGGCATGGAGTGGGGTTATCGAAAAACATTTACCGATCAAATTGATGGGGTTTTAAATGTACAGGATGCTGAAAATACTCCTGTAATTCATAATGATGACTGGTATTCACTTTGTGGAGTATTTGTTACTTATAAATTGTTTAGAGATAAAATAGATTGTCCGACATATTATAAATAGGAAATGGATTTAAAGGAAAAGATTGATAAGAATAATCTGCCGGCACATGTTGCAATAATTATGGACGGAAATGGGCGTTGGGCTAAGAAAAAAGGAAACCAACGTATTTTTGGACATAAAAATGGAGTTAAAGCAGTTCGTGACACGGTTGAAGGGGCAGGAGAGTTAGGTGTACAGTATCTAACATTATATGCATTTTCAACCGAAAACTGGAATCGCCCAAAAAAAGAAGTAGATGCTTTAATGACACTTCTAATTACCACAATTAATTCCGAGACAGATACACTATTAAAAAATAATGTTCGTTTACTGACTATTGGTGATACTGAAGGACTACCAAAAAATGTAAAAGAGAAATTAAATGCAGTAATTGAAAAAACTGCAAATAACACAGGATTAAAATTAGTTCTGGCTTTAAATTATAGTGCAAGGTGGGAAATTGTGAATGCTGTAAAAAATATTCTTACAGACTCAAAAAAAACTGATATCAATATAGAAAAGATCAACAACGAATACTTTGAAGGTTACCTAAATACAAAAGATATTCCAGATCCTGATTTATTGATTAGAACCAGCGGTGAATTTAGAATTAGTAATTTTTTAATTTGGCAGATAGCTTATACTGAATTATATTTTACTGACGTCTTATGGCCTGATTTCAGACGCGAAGATTTATACAATGCCATAATTAATTATCAGCAAAGAGAAAGACGCTTTGGTAAAATAAGCGAACAATTAATATAATAGTTTAATATATAAATGATTTAAAAGGAATGTTAAGAAAACTCTCTATAAGTATATTTTTGATTTTATTTACCTTATTAGGATATTCTCAGGAATTGGACTATGATTCTATGTCTGTTGCAGACTATAAAGAAGCAAAGGAATACATTATTAAAGATGTTCAGGTTTCAGGAATAAAATACTTGGATAAAAATATTTTGATAAACCTATCAGGATTAAAACAAGGAAAGAGCATTGAAGTTCCAGGTGATGATGTGACAAATGCTATAAAGAGATTATGGGAACAAGGATTATTCTCGGATGTGAAAATATCGATTTCTGAAATTCTTGGTGATAGTATCAGTTTTGACATTTTTCTTCAGGAAAGATCTCGGTTATCGGAACTTGAAATCTTCGGATTAAATAAGGGAAAGGTAAGTGATATTAAAGAGAAGTTAGAACTGAAGAGAGGCATGCAGGTAACAGAGAACCTAATTAATAATGCAGAACGAATTATAAAGGATTTCTTATTTGACAAAAAGTTCTTGAATGCAAAGATTGATATTGTTCAAGTTGATGACACTTTAGTTGGTATGAATAATATTAAACTTCATATCTATGTTGATAAAGGTGAAAAAGTTAAAATTAAGGAAATCGATTTTGAGGGAAATTCAGTCTATAAAGAGGGGAAACTCAGAAGGGTAATGAAAAAAACTAAAAAGAAGAATCTGAATATCTTTGCGGGCTCAAAATTTGTTGACGAATTATATAAGGAAGATAAAGATAAGATTGTAAAAAAATATAATTCTCTAGGATACAGAGATGCAGAAATCACATTTGATAGTGTTTATGTAATTAGTAATAAGCGAATTGGAATTAAGTTAAGTATTCATGAAGGGAATCAGTACTTTATCAAAGAAATAAATTGGATTGGGAATACAAAATATAATACTGAAACTTTAAATACTGCTTTGAAGGTTAATAAAGGTGAACCTTATGATCCTGAATTGATAAGTCAAAGATTGAATTCCGATGAAGATGCTGTAAGTAATTTATACCTTGATTATGGATACTTGTTCTTTAGAGTATCTCCAGTTATTTCAAATATTGAGAATGATTCTGTTGATATTCAAATGAGATTATTTGAAGGAGACAGAGTTAGTTTAAATAAAATCAATATAAACGGAAATACAAAAACAAATGAACATGTAATTCGAAGAGAGTTATGGACAAAACCAGGTGATTTATTTAGTAGATCTGATATAATGAGATCACAAAGAGAACTTGCGCAGCTTGGTTATTTTGATCCAGAGCAATTCGGTATAGAACCTGTAAATATAAATCAGGCAGAAAGTTTGGTTGATCTCGAATATACAATGGTTGAAAAATCTACGGATATGCTTGAGATTTCTGGTGGATGGGGTGCTAATATGTTCGTAGGAACTCTTGGTGTACGTTTTAGCAACTTTTCTGCTAAAAATATGTTCCGTAAAGGATCATGGAAACCGATACCATCAGGAGATGGTCAAACATTGGCTTTACGAGCACAAACAAATGGCAAATACTACTCAACTTATAGTGTAAGTTTTGTTGAGCCATGGCTTGGAAGTAAAAAACCAAATTCTTTTTCAGTAACTGCATATTACTCTATCTATAAAAGAACTAATATATTTTATGAAGTTGGAGAGGAGTATATGAAAACCACAGGTGTTTCAATTGGTCTAGGACGAAGACTAAAATGGCCTGATGATTATTTCACATTATCTAATTCTGTAAATTATCAGAGATATGACTTGAATAAGTGGTCAGGATTTATTGTTAATGATGGAAATGCGAATAATTTAAGTATTTCAACCACTTTTGCCAGAAGCTCTATTGACGCTCCAATATATCCAAGAATGGGATCTTCATTTGCATTAACTGTACAATTTACTCCACCATATTCTTTATTTAAGAAAGATAATTTTTATGAGCTTTCTAATTCTGAAAAAACAAGCGCTGAGGAGTTTTTAATTGATAGTTATGAGAGTAGTGGGGAAAATACTTGGGTTGATTTGGATGATAATTTAAAAGAAACATATATAAATGCTGAAATTGAAAATCGAGAGAATGCAAATAAATTTAACTGGGTAGAATATCATAAATGGAAGTATAATGGTAAGTGGTTCTTAAGAATTTGGAAAGATCTAGTATTAGCAGCTAATACTGAGTTTGGATATCTTGGTTATTACAACAGTGATATTGGATATTCGCCATTTGGAAGATTTGATCTTGGTGGAGATGGATTGTCAGGATATAGTTTGTATGGTGTTGAAACTGTAGGATTGAGAGGTTATGATAATGGATCGCTTACACCTATAGATTCAAAAGGACTAGATGCAGGAAATGTTTATGAAAAGATAAATTTTGAGCTTAGATATCCACTTTCATTAAAACCGCAGGCTGTTGTTTATCTTCTTGGGTTTGTTGAAGCTGGGAACGCATGGTCTGATATAAATGAATTTAATCCATTTATATTGAAAAGATCAGCAGGAATTGGTGTAAGAGCATTTTTGCCAATGTTTGGACTTTTAGGAGTTGATTGGGGATATGGATTCGATGAGATTCCTGGGCAGCCGGATGCAAATGGAAGTCAGTTCCATTTTGTAATTGGACAACAGTTTTAAATCAAATAATATGAAAAAAGTACTTTTTGGACTAATATTTGCTTTAATCTCAACAACCTTATTTGCTCAGAGGTATGCATTTGTCGATACAGATTATATTTTAAATAATATTCCGGCATATAAAGCAGCTCAGGATAAGTTAAATAAGTTATCGCAGGATTGGCAAAAAGAAATTGAAACCGGCTATGCGGAAGTCGAATTAATGTTAAAAGATTTCAATATAGAAAAGATCTTATTAACAGAGGAAATGATTAAACAAAGGAAATTAGAAATTTCGGCCAAAGAAAGAGTTGTAAAAGATCTACAGCGTAGGTTTTTTGGTACAAAAGGAGAGCTTTTTAAAAAACGACAAGAGTTAATAAAACCTATTCAGGATGAGATTTTTAATGTAATAAAAGATATAGCTGAAAAAGGAAATTACGCTATTATTTTCGATACAGCAGCTGGTGCAACAATATTGTTTACCGATCCAAAATTTGATAAAAGCGATGAAGTGTTAGAAAAGTTAGGCTATAAAAATTAATTTTTTAAATTTGCATATAATTAATAAAATGAAACATATGAAAAAAATTATTGGAATATTAGTATTAGCTGTATTGGTTTCAGGATCAACAGTGTTTGCTCAGGATTTTAAATTCGGACATATTAATTCAGGAGAATTGCTTTCTGTAATGCCAGAGAGAGATAGTGCAAGACTTGAGCTTCAGGATTACAGCCAAATGTTGCAAAAAGAAATTGAAACAATGCAGGTTGAGTATCAAACTAAGGTAAGTGCTTATCTTGAGAAACAAGAATCATATTCTGACCTTGTACGTCAATCAAAAGAAGCTGAAATTCAAGAAATGCAACAACGAATTCAGGGTTTTCAACAAACAGCTCAGCAGGATTTACAGCAAAAAGAAGGTGAATTATTCCAGCCTATTATGGATAAAGCTCAGGCTGCAATTGAGAAAGTAGCTAAAGCAAATGGATTTACTTATATCTTCGATCTTGGTGCTGGAGGAGTTGTATATTTCTCAGAAACAAGTATTGATATTTTACCTTTAGTAAAAACAGAATTAGAAATAGAATAGTACTAAGAAATTAAATATTTTTGACCATCTTTAAGGAATTAAAGATGGTCTTTTTGTACAATGGATAGAAGAAATAGTCCAATAGGAATATTTGATTCAGGCGTAGGTGGTCTGTCAGTTTGGAAAGAGCTTGTTGCCGTGCTTCCAAATGAATCTGTTATCTATTTTGCTGATAATGCTAATTGTCCATATGGTCCTCGAAAACAGGATGAAATTGAAAAACTTGCTTCAGATGTTGTTGATTTCTTAATTTCTAAAAACTGCAAACTAATTATAGTAGCATGTAATACTGCAACAGCATCAGCAATAGATTTTTTACGTTTAAAATATACGGTCCCATTTATTGGGATGGAACCTGCTGTAAAGCCTGCTGCATTGAATTCAAAGACTAAAAGAATTGCAGTGCTTGCTACGGAAGGAACTTTTAACGGGAAATTGTACAACGACACAAGTAATAGATATGCAAAAGATGTTGAAGTAAATATTAAAGTTGGAGATAAGCTGGTGGAAATAGTTGAGAAAGGTTTAATAAACGAACCGGAAACAATAGACCATATTACATCTCTTGTAAAGCCTTTAATTGAAAAAGAGATAGACCATCTCGTACTTGGTTGTACTCATTACCCCTTTTTAATAGATGTCTTAAAAGCAGCCTTGCCTTCACATGTAAATATAGTAGATCCTTCTCCAGCAATAGTAATGCAGACAAAAAGAGTTTTGGAGCTAAATAATTTAGCAAAAAATGAGAACTGTAAACCTGAATATACATTTTATTGTTCAGGGAGTTCAAGTGTGCTTAGTTCAATGTTAAAAGAAATTACTGATGCTGATTATGATGTTAATGAGTTATAATTCATCATACCATTTTGAATACATAATGTAGTTATTAGCAGTTTTCAGAATCTTTTCTTTTACTTCATTTTCATCAATAGATTTTATTTTTTTAGCAGGAACACCACCATAAATAAATCCCGATTCAATTACTGAATTTTCTAATACAAGAGATCCTGCCGCAATAATCGAGTTCTCATTTATTATAGCATTATCCATAATAATAGCTCCCATACCTATTAAAACATTATCATGAATTGTTGCTCCATGAATCAGAGCATTGTGTCCTACACAAACATTATCACCTAAATGAATTGTGGTCTTTTTATATGTGCAATGCAACACAGCTCCATCCTGAATGTTTACTTTGTTTCCTATTCTAATTGAATTCACATCTCCTCTAACAACAGAATTAAACCAAAAACTGCAATTGTTTCCTACTATTACATCTCCAACAATAGTTGAATTTTCTGCTAAGTAACAATTATTACCTAATTGAGGAGTAAATCCTCTAACTGATTTTATTAAAGCCATAAATAAGTGTCTGTATTCTTGATTTTTACAAAATTACAATAAGAAATAATCATATTTAGAGAAAAGTGAGAAAAATCATGTTAATTATATTAAAATTTAATTGAAATTTTACTTAATAATTAATTTACATTGCTTAATTTTGTCTCAGAAATAATCAATTGTTTTGTTATAGAGACATTACAGGATAAGAATAAAGACTTATGGAAATGCATATGGAAAAGGGAACTCTTCCATGTGCATTTATATTTTAAATATCTGTTAATTTAATCTACAAAATTAAAATTTATTATGAGTAAAAAAGCAGGTGCCATCGAACGCGAAGAGGTCGTTATAAGGTTTTCGGGCGATTCCGGAGATGGTATGCAACTTACCGGAAATCTGTTTTCAGATACTTCGGCATTTATTGGAAATGATCTTTCCACGTTTCCTGATTATCCATCAGAAATTAGAGCCCCACAAGGCACTGTTGGAGGAGTGTCAGGATTCCAGGTACATGTTGGACAAACTGCAATTAAAACTCCTGGCGATTATGCCGATATTTTAATTGCTATGAACCCCGCTGCGCTAAAAGCAACAGCTAAATGGGTGAAAGAAGGCGGAACAATTATAATTGATGAAGACAGTTTTGACGAAAAGGGATTGAAAAAAGCAGGATATAAAACTGAAGATCCTATTAAAGAAGACAAACTTGATGGTTATAATATAATTGAAGCTCCGATTAGCTCATTAACAAAAGAAGCTTTAAAAGATATGGGTCTTGATCCTAAAAGTATACTTAGAAGTAAAAATATGTTTGCTCTTGGTATGGTATACTGGATCTTTGATCGTCCGTTAAATTATACTGAAGAATTCTTTGAGAAGAAATTTAAAAAGAAACCTCTTGTTATTGATGCTAACAAAACTGTTTTAAGGGCAGGATACAATTATGCCGAAACAATGGAACACTTGACTCCATCGTATAAGATCAGTCCTGCTAAGATCGAAAGTGGAACATACAGAAATATAAATGGAAACTTAGCAACAGCTTGGGGCTTTATTGCTGCAGCTGAAAAAGCTAATTTGGAATTGTTTTGTGGTTCATACCCTATAACTCCTGCAACTGAAATTTTACAGGAACTTTCTAATAGAAACGATCTTGGAGTCAAAACATTTCAGGCTGAAGATGAAATAGCAGGTATTTGTACTTCTATCGGAGCTAGTTTTGCTGGAGATCTTGCTGTTACCACAACATCTGGACCTGGTTTAGCACTTAAAGCGGAGGCAATTGGTTTGGCAGTTATGACAGAGTTGCCATTAGTTATTGTAAACGTACAAAGAGGTGGACCATCAACTGGTTTACCAACAAAACCTGAACAATCAGATTTAATGCAAGCGTTATATGGAAGAAACGGAGAAAGTCCAGTAGCAGTTATTGCTGCAAGTACTCCTTCTGATTGTTTCCATTATGCTTTTGAAGCTGCAAGGATTTCAGTAGAACATATGACACCAGTTATTTTATTAACTGATGGATTTATTGCGAATGGATCAGAACCATGGCGAATTCCGCTAATGTCTGAGTATCCTGAAATAAATGCTCCAGTAGTTAAAGAAGGAACAGAAAACTGGCAACCTTATGCAAGAGATGCTGAGAAGCTTGCAAGAACATGGGCAGTTCCTGGCACAAAAGGTTTAGAGCATAGAATTGGTGGACTTGAAAAAGATGAATTAACAGGTGCAGTTTCTCATGATCCGATGAATCATCAAAAGATGATTGATATTCGTGAAGAAAAAGTGCAAAGAATTGCCAATACAATTCCTAAACTTAAAGTTGAAGGTGAAGAATCTGGAGAATTACTTGTTGTTGGATGGGGTGGAACATATGGTCATGTTGCTACAGCAGTAAGTCAGATACAGGCTAAGGGTAAAAAAGTAAGCCTTGCTCACTTTAATTATATTAAACCTTTACCGTTGAATGTTAAAGACGTTTTTAGCAAGTTTAATAAAATAGTAGTTTGCGAAAATAATATGGGACAATTTGCAGATTATTTAAGAATGACTAATCCTGAATTCAAATATTTACAGTATAATAAAGTACAGGGATTACCATTTACAATTATCGAATTAGAAGAACATTTTGAAAAAATATTGGAGGATTAATCATGGCTGAAACACAAAACTTATATACTCCAAAGGATTTTAAAAGTGACCAGGAAGTTAGATGGTGTCCTGGTTGTGGTGATCATGCAATAATGAATGCCATACAAAGAGCTTTACCTGACTTAGATACTAAAAAAGAAGATTTTGCCTTTATTTCTGGTATTGGTTGTTCTTCTCGATTCCCTTATTATATGAATACATATGGTTTTCATAGTATTCACGGTCGGGCATCAGCTATTGCTTCAGGTGTGAAAGTTGCAAATCCAAATCTAAACGTTTGGCAAATTACTGGTGATGGTGATGCTATGGCAATTGGAGGTAACCATTTTATACATGCAATTAGAAGAAATATAGACTTAAATATTATTTTGTTTAATAATGAGATATATGGTCTTACAAAAGGACAATATTCTCCTACATCTCAATTTGGATCAGTAACAAAAACTTCTCCTTACGGAACTGTTGAACATCCATTTCATCCTGGTGAATTGGTAATTGGAGCACAAGGGAAATTCTTTGCAAGATCAATTGACAGTAATATTAAGTTATGTCAGGAAATATTTCTTCAGGCAGGGAGACATCATGGTGCAACAGTAGTTGAGGTTCTACAGAACTGTGTTATTTATAATGATAAAACGCATGCAGCTATATCAGACAGAGAACACAAAGCAGACCGTACTATTGTTTTAAGACATGGAGAACCAATGATCTTTGGAACTAACAGAGATAAAGGTTTAATTCTTGACACTGAGAATTTAAAACTTAAGGTTGTTGAATTAGGTGGTGAATATTCAGAAAAAGATTTATTAGTTCATAATTCAGAAACTGTAAATCCAGGATTACATTTGATGTTAGCTAATATGCAGTATCCAGAACATCCTGTAGCTTTTGGTGTAATTAGAGGTGTTAAGGCTCAAACTTATGATGGAGCCGTTCAAAAACAAGTTGAAGAAGTAAAAGCAAAATCTTCGCTTAATTGTGTTGACGATTTGTTAAAGAGCGGAACTACCTGGGAAGTTTAATCATATTATTAAATATAGAAAAAAGGGGTAACAGTAGTTACCCCTTTTTTTATTTGACTCATTATTTATAGCAAATTTGTCTTTTATATCATTTATATTGAGAGGATCCTTAATTTTATTTTATCCTTTTTTGTTCTATTAATTTAGAAGCTAATAACTTTCATCTGCCCCAAAAAACATCTATATTTATAAGTGATATTTTCTTTGAATGCTTACATATCATTTATTGAACATGTAAGTTTAAGGAATGTGTTTAATTAGAAGCATCTGGAATAAATCTTTAAAATATTTTTTAATGGCTGATCAATCCAACCAAAATAATGATATAAACAAGCTCTTAGCCGAAAACAAAGAAAGATTAAAAGAACTTGCTTGTATTAACGAAACTACGAAAATAATTAAAGAAGGTAAATCAGTTGAAGAAACTCTTCAAAAGGTTACGCTGCGCCTACCAAAAGCATGGCAGTATCCTGATTATACTGTTTCAAGAATTGTATTTGGTGGACACGAATTCAGAAGTCCTGATTTCAAAGAAACTGAATGGTCTCAAAAACAGAATTTTCAAACAATTGATGGAGATGAGGGATCCATTGAAATATATTATTTGAAAATGTTTCCTCGTTTATATGAAGGACCATTTCTAAAAGAAGAGCGAGATCTAATTCTAAATTTGTCTAATTTACTATTGGGGTTTTTAAATAGTATTAAAGCCAAAGAAATAATATGGAAAAATGATAAAAAGAAAGAATTAAAAAAATCTGAGAAGGACGGATCTAAAAAGATTTTAAATAGCAGACAACTACTACAGAAATTTCTAAATAAACATAATGCCGATAGAGATCTATTACATGATCTAATGCCATTTAAGGTTAAGGAAATTCTCCTTGTTGCGAATTTGTACGATGCATATAGCATTGAAAAAGAAGGTCGCTTTTCTGAGCATATTTTAGGAGAGTACCATCAACTAAACCTAACTTCTTTGCCACGTGTTACAGGTGTTTCAAATGAAGATGAAACTATTGAAGCCCTTGAAAATAAACACTACGATCTTGTAATTTTAATGATGGGTGTTGATAAAAAAACACCTTTAAAGATCGCAGGCACTATCAAAGATAAATATCAATATATTCCAACTTTTCTTTTATTAAATAATAATAGCGATTTAGCTGTTCTCGAAGAAGAAAAAAGGGATTTAAAAGATATTGATAAAATTTTTATTTGGAACGGAGATTCAAAAGTATTTTTTGCCATGGTAAAGCTTATTGAAGACATGGTAAATGCAGATAATGATACAAAAATAGGATTAACACGAATAATATTATTAGTAGAAGATTCACCTAAATATTATTCGCGATACTTACCAATGCTTTATAAAATTATTATGGAGCAAACGCAGCGACTTATTGAGGATGTTAATACCGATGATTTGTATAAAGTGTTGAAGATGCGTGCACGACCAAAAATTCTCTTAGCTCATAATTATGAAGAAGCTATGGGGATTTTTAATCAGTATAAAGATTATTTTTTATGTGTAATTTCTGATGTTTGTTTTCCAAAAAACAATAAGCTAAATAATAATGCAGGATTTGAATTAGTAAAATTTATTAAAGAGAATGTTTTGAATTTACCAACAGTTCTTCAATCTTCAGATCCTGAGAATGCAAAGAAAGCTTATGAGATAAAGTCAAATTTTATAAATAAGAATTCGGAGAGTTTATTGCAAGATCTTAAAAGTTTTATTAACTACCATTTGGGATTTGGACATTTTGTTTATCGCGATAACCAGGGACGACAAATTGCAGTAGCAAAATCAATGCTTGAATTTGAGTCATTCTTAAAAACAGTCCCGGAAGATTCTCTGATATATCATGCAGTAAAGAATCAATTTTCATTGTGGTTAATGGCAAGAGGAGAAATACAGATAGCTAAAATTATTAATCCACTGAAAATATCCGATTTTAAAAGCCCAAATCAGCTAAGAGATTTTCTTATCAATATTTTAAGGCTTTATAGAAATGAGCAGGAAAAAGGTAAAATCGTTAATTTTAATGAGGCTGCAGTATTAGAAGAAAATAACATTGTTAGCCTAGCTCCGGGTGCATTAGGGGGCAAAGGTCGTGGATTGGCATTTGTAAATACTTTAATTTACAATTTCAAGTTTAAGGAATTACTTCCGCTTATAAATGTTAGAACTCCTAAAACAAGTATAATTGGAACCGAAGAGTTTGATATATTTATTGAAAGTAATCATTTGGTAGATAAAATACATGATATATCAGATTATAGTGAATTGAGAAAAGATTTTCTGGCAGGTGAGCTCTCATATTCATTAAAGAAAAAATTAAAAATATTTCTGAAATTAATAACAAAGCCTATTGCAGTAAGATCATCCAGTTTATTTGAAGACAGTATTAATCAACCTTTCTCAGGAATTTTTGAAACTTATATTCTTCCAAATAATCATGTAGATTTTGAACAACGATTGAAACAGTTAATGGATGCAATAAAACTGGTATTTGTTTCTATATATTCAAAGAATGCAAGAACCTATTTCAAAGCGATAGATTATAAAGTTGAAGAAGAAAAAATGGCAGTTGTTTTACAGGAGGTTGTAGGGCAACAGTTTGATAAGTATTACTATCCACATATTAGCGGAACAGCCCAATCGCATAATTTCTATCCGGTTGCACATATGAAACCCGATGAGGGCTTTGCCGTGGCAGCACTGGGTCTTGGTCAGTATGTTGTTGAAGGAGAAAAAGCGTTTAGATTTTCTCCAAGCTATCCTAACCTGGAGATTGTTTCGACAAAGGATTTATATAAGGGATCTCAGGTTTATTTTTATGCCGTTAATTTTGATAAAGAAGATATTAATTTACTTGAGGGTGAAGATGCTGGATTAATCAGGTTGGATATTGATGAGTCAGAAAAGCATGGAACCTTAAAACAT
Source organism: Bacteroidales bacterium (assembly GCA_030637515.1). GTDB lineage: Bacteria > Bacteroidota > Bacteroidia > Bacteroidales > UBA12077 > UBA12077. The sequence continues at coordinate 7,026 of DAOWGM010000144.1, read as the reverse complement.
TTAGCCTCAGTTTATGACCCGGAAAATGACAGAGTTAGTCCTGGACTTGATTCTTATGGACCAAGAATAGTAAATTTTGCTAATATTTTAAAATATGAATATATTCCATTAGCAAAAACGATCAATGTAATTCTTGATGTTGTAAAAGAAGCGTTGGGATCACCTGTAGAAATAGAATTTGCAGTTGATCTTACTAAGGATAAAAGCGGATTGGCTTCCTTTTATTTATTACAAATAAAACCACTAGTTTGTCATGAAGATGATTATCATGTTGATGTTAATAAAATTGACAAAGAGCATCTCGTATTGTATTCAGAAAAAACGATGGGTAATGGAAAAATTCAAAATATAAAAGATGTAATATTTGTTATGCCTGAGAAGTTTGATAATACCAAAACAATGGAGATGAAAGATGAGATTGATGAGATGAATCAAAGAATGCAGGAGGCAGGTAAAAAATATATTTTAATAGGTCCCGGACGTTGGGGGACTAGAGATAGATTTATTGGTATTCCTGTTGCTTGGCCGCAAATATCAAATGCTAAAATTATTGTCGAGATGAGTCTAAATGAGTTTAATTTAGATGCTTCATTAGGTTCACACTTTTTTCATAATGTAACATCCATGAATGTTGGATATTTTTCAGTTGATCATAAATCAATTAAAGATAGGATAGCTTGGGAAGTCTTGAATAAACAAAAAGTTGTTAGTGAATCGAAATACTTTAAACATATAGAATTTAAAAAGCCTTTAACAATTACAATGGATGGGCGGAAAAGGTTTTCGGCGATTACATGGAGCAATGATAATTAATAAATGAAATTGTATGAGTTTTTATACGAATCACCAGGATAATTTAAGATTAGATTTTAACGACACTTCTTTTAGTCTTTTAATGCAGAAGAGAATTCATAAAGTATTGCTTATTTCAAGCAGCTACGATTCTTTTATGTTAGAAGAAGATGGTCGGGTTGACGAGCAGATATTTAATGAGTATGTAGCATTAAACCTTAGATATCCTCCGATATTTGTTATGGCGAATTCATCAGAAGAAGCTTTTAGGATTTTAAAAGATGATAATATCGACTTGGTAGTTAGTATGTTAAGAATTGGTGATACTGATACTTTTACATTCGCGAATCAAATAAAATCGATTTATCCAACTATTCCAATCGTAGTTCTGACTAATTTCTCCCGCGAAGTAACTATTCGGCTTGAGAAAGAGGATTTAAGTGCTATTGATTATGTTTTTTGTTGGTTAGGTAACGCAGATATTTTGCTGGCAATTATTAAATTGATTGAGGATAGAATGAATGTTCAGTACGATGTTGAGGTTGTGGGTGTCCAGACAATTTTGTTAGTTGAAGACTCTATTCGTTATATTTCAACATATCTCCCTAATATTTATAAGATAATATTTAAACAATCGAAAGAATATATGCGCGAAGCATTGAATGAGCACCAAAGAATGCTTCGTATGCGTGGTCGTCCAAAAATTCTTTTAGCAACAAATTATGAGCAAGCTATGGAATTATACGAGAAATATAAGTATAACATGCTTGGTATTATTTCTGATATTACATATCCAAGAAAGGGAATAAAGGACAAATTAGCTGGTATTAAACTTTGTAAGAAAGTTAGGCAAGATGATGAGTTTATGCCATTACTTCTTCAATCATCTGATATGGATAATAAAAAGTATGCAGATGAGCTTAACGTAGGTTTTATTCATAAATATTCAAAAACCTTATCAATTGAGCTTAGAAATTATATCATAAGACAGTTTGCATTTGGCGAATTTATATTTCGCGATCCGGATACCTTAAAGGAAATTGGAAGAGCTTCAGATCTTCAATCCTTACAACATATGATACTCACGATTCCTGATAGAACACTGGAGTATCATGCAAGCAGAAATGATTTGTCGAAATGGCTGAATGCCAGGGCTGTCTTTCCAATAGCTCAATTATTCAAATATATTCCTGTAAGTGATTTTAAAAATTTAACCGAAGTAAGAACTTATATATACAGAGCAATTTCAAGTTATCGAATGAGTAAGGGAAGGGGGGTTATTGCAAAATTTGATAAAAGTAATTTCGATGAATATTTGATCTTTTCAAGAATAGGAGATGGATCTATAGGAGGTAAAGCGCGAGGATTAGCATTTATTAATTCCATTATAAATAAGAATAGAATTTTCAATAAATTCGAAAAAGTAATTGTAACTATACCTCGCACTGTTGTTCTGAGTACAGATATTTTTGATGAATTTATGGAAGAAAATGATCTGTATAAAATTGGAATGTCAGACAGTAGCGATGAGGAAATAGTAAAACAATTCGTTGATGCAAAATTACCCAGCAGAGTATATCAGGACTTATATGCCTTTATTTCAGTCATACAGAATCCAATTGCTATCCGATCATCGTCAAAGTTGGAGGATTCGCATTATCAGCCTTTTGCAGGAATTTATTCTACATATATGATTCCTAAAACAACGAATAGTACTTTAATGATAAAAATGTTGTCGGATGCAATTAAATGTGTTTATGCATCGGTTTACTTTAAGTCAAGTAAAGCATATATGGCTGCAACATCAAATGTAATTGATGAGGAAAAAATGGGAATAGTATTGCAGGAGGTTTGTGGAAAACAATATGGAAGTAAATTTTATCCAACAATTTCCGGAGTAGCACGGTCAATAAATTTTTATCCTATTGAACCTGAAAAACCCGAAGATGGAATTGTAAATATTGCCTACGGTTTAGGAAAACAAATTGTAGATGGAGGAATATCATTGCGATTTTCTCCTAAGCACCCTAAAAAAATACTGCAATTATCATCTCCGGATATGGCATTAAAGAATACACAGAAATATTTTTATGCATTAGATATGTGTCCTACTAAATTTGCGCCATCATCTGATGATGGCGTAAACTTAATAAAGGACGAAATCAAAACAGCAGAAAAAGATTCATCCTTTCGATTTGCAGCTTCAACTTACGATTTCCAGAATAATATTATACGCGATGGTACATTAAACGATGGTAAAAGGGTGGTAACATTTGCTAATGTGCTTAAATATGAAGCCTTTCCCTTAGCCGAAATATTAAAAAGCTTGCTTGAAGTAGGTCAAAAAGAAATGAATAATCCGATTGAAATTGAGTTTGCTGTTGATTTAAATGTTGAGAAAGATGAACCTTATGTATTTTATTTCCTACAGATTCGACCAATAGTAGATACTGACCAATCTGCTGATTTTGATATGGATGAAGTCGTAAAGGAAAATACAATAATTTATTGCGAATCAGCCTTAGGAAATGGAAGAATTGATGATATATATGATTTTGTGTATATAAAACCAGAATCGTTTAAATCATTAGAAAGTGAAAAAATTGCAACAGAGATTGGAGTGTTAAATGAAAAGTTTATAAACGAACAAAAAAATTATGTTCTGGTTGGGCCCGGAAGATGGGGATCTGCTGATCCGAGTTTAGGAATACCTGTGAAATGGGCTAATATTTCACAGGCAAGAGTTATTGTTGAATCTGGTCTTGAGAATTTTAGAATTGATCCGAGTCAGGGAACGCATTTCTTTCAAAACCTGACTTCATTTAGAGTAGGCTATTTTACTATTAATCCATATATCAACGATGGATCTTATGATCTTGATTTCCTTGGAAGTCATAAGCCGCATTTTGAAAATAAATATATTAGGCATATTCGTTTTAATAAACCTATTCAAATACAAATAGATGGGAAGAATAAAAAGGGTGTAATTCTTAAACCGCAGAATGAATAGAATTCTTAAATTCATTATAAAATAAAACGTTGTGCTTTATCCAAGTGGTTTAAATCAAATTTAATAATTGCTAATTTTGGGAATTCATAGGCAGCAGAAAACATTAATGTATTATTGGATTTATCTTTCCAGTCTCCGGTAATTCTTGAAGATTCGTGAATATGTCCATGTAACGTTAGTAAAGGTTGTCTTTCTTCAATAAAACGTTGAATAGCAATACTTCCAACATGAACATCAAGTGGCACATGATCGATTACTTGTTCATCGAGATCTGCTCTGTCAAGTTTTGTTTTATATGGAGGTGAATGAAATAAAAAAATAGACTTTTCTAAATTATCATTACCTGTTAATGCTTGTAAGTCATTATAAATTGTGGTGTATTCAATATCTTCTTTTTCTTCTATTGTTCTTTTCCCTTCGGTTGGATGTACACTGCCAGGATCAACATATCTTGATACATCATATCGCTCCCAGTCTTTTAATAAAAAAGGTGTAGGGGGAATATTTGCATAACCATAAATTACATAATTATTGAATTCAACTTTTTTATTATGTACATATTCCCACAGACTTCGATTTTGTCCTTGAATTATTTTGTTTTCTTCTATTTTAGGATCATCATTTCCCAAAATGATAAAAATTTTAGGATACTTTTCTTTTAACTTAGATTTTAAGGTTTGAAATTTGGGTATTAGATAATCCAATATGAAATCATCATATTCTATTAACAAATGAAAACTTGGAAAAATGTCACCTCCAATGAATAAAATATCAGGAGAATCAATTTCTATTTGATTAAATAGTGTTTCTAATCTGCTTATTTTACCATGAAGGTCTGAAACAAAAAAGCATTTCATGTTATTCCTTCTTTTTTAATAAGCGTGCAGGATTATTAATACTTCCAATCATTACCGCAAAACTGGTTCTGTTTTTAATATCTTCATCGGTAATTATATGTAGATCGATTAATCCTTGATCTAATTTATATCCGGTTTTCTCCTTATTTAATTCACTCAAAGAATGATTCCAGCCATCAATCCACGATTTGAAAAGGTTTTTCTGAGATTCAGTTCCTTGAAAATGAACTAAAAGGTCAATATCGCTTGCAGGACCAGCATTTGCTTCTTTAGTGCTTCCTATTACGTACATTGCATTTAATCCGTAATAATCAAAATCCGTTTTTTTAGCTATAAGTTGAGACATACGAAAACGCCATTTCCAATGCGCATCATTATAAGATTTAAGATATTGATCGTTGTCATTTTTAACTGCTTTTTCAGATAAAAGTTTAATAGTTTTTCCCAGTCTATTATGGAAAATAAAAAGACTTAAACGATCTGCAATCGAATTTAATAACTTTTGTTCTTCAGGCAAAAAACATTCTCCACTAAAAGGAATATCCTTATAATACACTTTTATTTTACCTACTATACTATTATCAACCACTAATTCAGAGCATTGAGAATATTCTGATTCCTGAGAATTTTCTAAAAAAAAATGTTTGTTATCAAATTCAATTATTGCATGACACAATGCAGGAAATTGCCAGCCATTTGGAATAATTTCAAGGATTTTATTGAAAACATCATTAAAACTAATATTTTTATCAGCAAATACATTTTCAATTTCATATAAACATTGAAGTTCTTTTGCTCTTTCCTGTAATGGTTTTATAGAATCAAAATCCATAAGAATTTTTAATAAAGTTACAAAAAACAAATCAAATCCAAATTCGCTGGATCCTAATATAATTTAACCTAATCAATAAAATAACTTATTAGCAAGTTAATAATTAATACCTTAGTTAAAAATGTTTCAGTAAATGAATATAATGTGGTTTGTACTTTTTCGCACATTTAAAAGTAAAATGGAAGAATCTCTACCTGATAAAAATCATATCAAACTGTGTTGTAGAATATCTTGTAATGTAAAAATATAATATACATTTGCATTGTTATTTAATTAACAACGCTTTAATTTTTTAATGTATTTAACAAATAAATTAATATTATGAACGTAGATAAATTAATGCTTCAGTTGGAGCAGAAACATCCTGGAGAAGTAGAGTATCTTCAGGCAGTTCGCGAAGTTTTAGAGTCAATCGAGGAAATTTACAATCAAAATCCTCAATTCGAAGCAGCAGGTATCATCGAAAGAATCGTTGAGCCAGACAGAATCTTAACATTTAAGGTGCCTTGGGTTGGTGACGATGGAAAAGTAAACGTTAACTTAGGTTACCGAGTACAGTTTAACAACGCTATTGGACCTTACAAAGGAGGTTTACGTTTTCACCCAAGTGTTAATTTAAGTGGATTAAAATTCTTAGGATTCGAGCAAATCTTCAAGAATTCACTAACAACATTACCTATGGGTGGTGGTAAAGGTGGATCAGATTTCAATCCAAAAGGAAAATCAGATGCAGAAGTAATGCGTTTTTGCCAAGGATTCATGACAGAATTATGGAGACTAATTGGACCAGAAACTGATGTTCCAGCAGGTGATATTGGAGTAGGTGGTCGTGAGATTGGCTTCTTATTCGGAATGTACAGAAAACTTGCAAGAGAAAATACAGGTGTATTAACTGGAAAAGGTGGTAACTGGGGTGGAAGTTTAATTCGTCCAGAAGCAACAGGTTTCGGTAATGTATATTTTGCAAAAGAGATGTTAGCAACCAAAGGAGAAACTTTTGAAGGAAAAACAGTTGCTATTTCAGGTTTTGGTAATGTATCATGGGGTGCTGCTTTAAAAGCAACAGAATTAGGAGCAAAAGTTGTTACTATTTCAGGTCCTGACGGATATATTTATGATCCAGAAGGAATTTCAGGAAAGAAAATCAATTATATGTTAGAGCTTCGCGCTTCTAATAACGATATAGTAAAACCTTATTCTTATGAGTTCGAAAGTGGTCAGTTTTACGAAGGTAAAAGACCATGGGAACAAAAAGTAGATATCGCTTTACCATGTGCAATTCAGAATGAATTGAACGAAGAAGATGCAAAAGCATTGGTAGCTAATGGCTGTATTTGTGTATCAGAAGGAGCAAACATGCCATGTACGCCAGAAGCAATTGAAGTAATTCAAGGAGCGAAATTGTTATATGGTCCGGGAAAAGCAGCTAACGCAGGTGGAGTTGCAACTTCAGGATTAGAGATGTCACAGAATTCAATGAAATTAAGCTGGTCAAGAGAAGAAGTTGACACTAAATTACATGGAATTATGTGCAG
>DAOWGM010000170.1 GCA_030637515.1 Bacteroidales bacterium | reverse complement strand
TATTTTAAAATTAGCAGGTATGTGGATACCTGGAAAAAGTTCATTCTTAGATGCTATGGAAGGATATTATTTTATAACAGATATAAAAATAAATAAACGCCAACAAACAAATAAACCCCATTAAAACGGTGTTTATTAAACCGTTTAGCCTTTATTAGAGAAATTAATGAGAGAATCAGAATCAGTAATAATTGATGAGCAGTTTAATATATCCACAAGGACATATTATTCAATATTGCATCTTAAAACTGCGGATTTATTTTCTAATAAAGCAAAAGAAATAGAAGGTAAATATGAAGGGGAATTTGATTTAGTTTTAACTTCTGAATTAAATTCATATGTAACTTCTGTAATTTTAAGTAGTGTAGCATTTCTTGAAGCAAACATAAATGAAACTTTAAGTGATATTTTTGAAGGTAATTCTCATTTCAGAAGTGAAATAGACAAAGATAAACAAGAGCAACTGAGGAAGTTATGGCATTTAGGAATTCCTCGAACTGCATCATATTCAGTATTGAATAAGTATGAAACAACATTAGTGTTATTAGTAAATAAGAAACTTGATAAGGGGTGTAGCCCGATTCAGGATATATTACAACTAATTAAGCTAAGGAATGCATTAATACATTTTGAACCTGAATGGAAAAGTTGGACAGAATCGAATAATGATAAGGATAAATTTTTTAAAGCTTTGAATGGGAAATTTGAATTAAATCCATTTTTTAGCAAAGAGGAGCCATTTTTTCCTCAACGATGTTTGGGAGCTGGCTGTGCGGAATGGGCTGTCATTAATTCATTGAAATTTGTAGATGAATTTTGTAATCTATCTGGGCTTAAACCTCTTTATGGTGAATTAAGAGATAAAATATTAATTAAAAACAAAGGCTAACAGTGTATATAGTTTATAGCGATTTCAGAGATTATTTAAACAGCGTTGCTCATAACTGGCTCCGCCAAATCTACCGATTTGACTATTTAAGCGGTAGTAGATTTGGCTCATTGAGTTATCGAACTGAAATCGCTTTGTATTTTGCTACAAAACCATATACGTGTCGTTATGCTCAATAACAACTTTCCACTTTGAACAAAATATCAACTCGCCAATTCTGAAAGAAATATTATTCCGTCTTCAACCCTTTTTTTGATAGAGGAAAGTTGTACCAAGGAAAATGTGCCTGAAGAACCATGAGTTCCGTCATTAAACATTCTGAACAATTCAATAATATTTGACATATCTTCTTCAACAAAATTTTCAAAATCATTATCAAGTAAGTTCTTTTTAGTCAATAAGTATTTGATTTTAGAACGCCTTGTTGGTTTACCATTATCGGTTAATGCACAATCTGGAAGTAAAGAAATGACATGAGGATCTGGTGCCTTAATTTCCAATATTTGAGTTATGACTTCCCTTGCACTTGTACAAAAATGTCTTGCTGCATCTGGATTATTCGGACTCAAAGAAAAAATTGCTCCTCGCCACCTGTTATCTAAATCCAATGAAATCCTATTCAGCTGATTAGTTATGATGGAATTTTGCAATTCAACAGCTATCTGATTTTGATCAGAATCAACCAAGGCATTCAGAACTTCAACACTATTAGCAGTTTCCTTTTCTGATAAATCTACAAAGTGATTATAGCGTTCATTCAGTCCTCCAAATTCAGATCGATGATCAAGAGACTCGTAATGTGTATTTAAAGAAACAACAGATCTCTGATAAACTGTATAATTGGAAGTCCTTAAAGATTGCCTACTCATTTTATTTAGTTCATTCTTTAGACGTTGTCTATTCGATTTTACACGTTGATTATACGCTTTTACCTCTCGATTATAATTATCAACTGACCTTTTAACTTTCTGATTGTGATTCCGAACCTGTCGATTATAATCATCAACAGCTTTCTTTTGTTCTCTCTGTAATTTACGCACATAATTATTATATTGTGCAATCGTCATTGTTCTTGCCATTTTGTCTTGCTTTATTTACCTTGTTTATTGTATTTAGGTTTGG
>DAOWGM010000133.1 GCA_030637515.1 Bacteroidales bacterium | reverse complement strand
CGTCTGGGAGTTCATTGAGAAAATGCGACATTGCCTTTAACGGTCCTCGGGTATGAAATCGTGCGGGATTTCGCCCTGTTTCATTATCACCCGTTAATAAAGTTTGAAGATAGTAAAAAGCTCGCAAACCACCAAAAACCCGCATGTTTTATGACCCGATGTTACAGGTTGTTTTTATATATTTTATTTTTTTGAACTACCTAACAGTTTATCATTATAGACAATTTCATAATTTACATTCTTATCCAATCCAACAAATAAATACGAATAATCAAATAAACATTCACAGTCTTCTTCTGATGCCAAATAAAGAATTTCATTTCCCAATGAGTCAATTTCAGTTTTTTCTAACAAACTAAAAATAAATAAAGTGTCATTTTGCAAAGAATAATCATGAAATCCATATTCATATCCACAATTTTGAATACAAGATACTTTCAAAGTAAAAGTATCACTTTCGAAATAGCTATCAACAAGTATCGGATTATATAATTCTTGTTTCCATTCAAATTCATAATTGCATTTCACAATTTTATCAACGAGGCTGATTTGACTAAATGAAACTTTGCAAACTAAAACTAATATAAATGTTGATATAATTTTCATTATCAAAGAATGTTATTACTTGATTGGATATTATTTATCTATTGTTTAATTGTTTATTTGATTTGGATATTCCGACAAATACAATTCAAATCCCTTTTCCAACATAAGTTTCATTAATTCTAAACTTATCACACTGCCACCGCCAGTTGCATCTGGACGAATATCAAATGCGATGTCAATAACATATTCAGCCTTTGGCAGATTCTTAGAATTTTCAATTAACCATTTTTCAAGTTCGGAAATCTGATTTGGTAAATCCCAAATATCATCGCACAACCATGCGATTCTATCTGTCGAGTTCTGTTTATAAATATTAATTGGCATTATCTTCTATTTATAGTATGATTTTGACGAAAAATTACCTGTAACGGTCCTGCGTTAAATTTTGTGCGGGTTTCCGCCTTGTTTCATTGTCCACCGCTGAACAACTTTACTAAGATAAAACTTAGTCAGCAAACTACAAAACCCCGCATTGAATTTGAACGCATGTTATGGATTGGGCGTTCTCTTCCAAATTATCAAACCAATTCCTGTCATAATAAATGGAATACTTAATAATTGTCCCATATTAAGAAACATTCCATTTTCAAAGTCCACTTGATTTATTTTAAAAAATTCTATCAAAAATCTCGCAAAGGATGAAAATATTAACAATAATCCAAAAATAAAACCGTCTCTTCTGGTTTCTTTAAGTTTTTGATACATTGCAATCAAGAAAAGAAAAATCAACAAATAAGCAAATGCTTCATATAATTGTGTTGGATGCCTTGGTAGCAAATCAATTTTTAGAAATACAACTCCAAAATCACTATTCGTTGGTTTTCCAATAATCTCAGAATTCATAAAATTTCCAAAACGAATAAACATAAAGGTCACAGGTGCTGCTATTGCTATTTTGTCAAGTACCCACAGAAAATCAAAATGATTTTTTCTACAATAAACAAAAATCGCTATCAGAACTCCTATAGCTCCACCATGACTTGCTAAGCCTTGATAGCCTGTAAGTTGAAAACCGTCAACACTGCTCCATCTAAACGGTAAAAATATTTCATGTAAGTGTCTAAAATAATATGCTGGCTCATAAAATAAGCAATGCCCCAATCGTGCACCTAAAATAGTTCCAGCAAAAATATAAATTGTCAATTTATCTAAATTTTCAATTGGGATATTTTCTTTTCGATAAAGTTGTTTTACAATCAAATACCCAAAGACCATTCCAGTAACAAATAGAACACTATAATATCGAAGCGAGATTACTCCAAATAAATTAATTATTTCAGGGTCAGTATTCCAATTTATATATCCTATCATTATTTTATATCTAAGTACAGTTTTCGTTTCATAGCCTTATGCATAACGGTCCTCGGGTATGAAATCGTGCGGGATTTCGCCCTGTTTCAGTATCACCCGTTAATAAAGTTTGAAGATAGTAAAAAGCTCGCAAACCACAAAAAACCCGCATGTTTTATGACCCGATGTTATAGGGCGTAAGTTATTAATCTGACTCCATTTCAACCATTTTATTAATTTTTGGTTGAACTATCCATATACCAATTGGAAAAAACCAAATCAGAAAGAACTCTCCTGCAAAATCAGAAAAAGATACTTCTTTCTGCAATTCTACAGTCTTAAATGTCTTTGCAACAAAATAAAGACAATAAAAAATACAACCATACATAATAATGATATTATTGGCATAATTGTCATAAATAAAGTTGGGTTATTCGTAATTATCATTACAGGCATGAGTATAATTTGCAAAATGAAAGGGAATCCAAATGTTAACAAAAATATCTGCCAATGTTTAGCTTTTAAAAATTTATCCATTATTATCATATTATTTTTTTATTATTTCTTTGTTTCACTGATTCTTACATAATTTGGATTTTGAGTTGAATGTTTTATAGCAATTTCGTCTCCTTTATTTAATTTATATCCAAACATGTCGTTGTATTCCTGTGGCTGCATCTCAATAGTAGCTGAATAATTTCCCCCTTTAAACTGATAGTCAACTCGAATTCGATAGAATGATATACGTTTTTGAGATTTTGCATTATCTATGTAACTTACATATTGACAATAATCAACTATACCAACATTATCCATTCCGAAAGAGTCAATTTCTTTTTCTTTTCGAGTCTCAATGAAAATTAGGATTGAAAATAAAAGAACTATCAGTCCTAAAACTTTAAACAAAGGTTTACCCTTATTTTCCAAAACACTATTTTTTACTTTACTTTTCACAGAAATACCAATTTTCTAATTATAAAATCTTAATCAGTTGTCGAGAATTATGCCCTATAACGGTCCCGCGTTAAATTTTGTGCGGGTTTCCGCCTTGTTTCGTTATCCACCGTTGAACAACTTTACTAAGATAAAACTTAGTCTGCAAACCACAAAACCCCGCATTGAATTTGAACGCGTGTTAGCAGTTGTTATTCCATACTTTATTCCTTTCTTGTAAATCCTTTCAATAATTCGATAATCTTTGACTTATTATCAGCATATTCATCTGGAATAGACGGCATCAATTTATCAAATAATTTATAGTGTCGCTCTTCAACTATTTTCACTTTATTTAACATTTCAATAATGTTTCGTAAAGCATATTTCAGATTCCACAACCAATCAACTTTTATACTATATACAGATTGGTCTAAATAAACAAATAATGCGTTTAGAAAAATTCCTTTAGACTTCCACATTTCTGCTTCAATTTCAGAAATATCAATTTTTAATTTCATTGATTCAGTTTCAAGATTCTTACCAAAAGAGTTTTCTAATAAATCCAATTTAACTTTAATATTTTCTGCATTTTTATCCACCAATTTATTCAAATTCTCATGTCTATCCTTTACGGACAAAATTTGTTCTTTTAAGTTTTCAGAAAAACTATCAAGCCTTTCCTTAAAACCATTATATATTTCATTTATTTTTTCACCTTGTGAATTTGTAAGTTCCACCTTATAATCACTAAAATCAGCTTTTGATTCATCTTGATTTTTTTTAATTTTCTGATCCACTTTTTCGTTTAGTATCTTTTCTAAATCATTGATTTTGATTTCGTATTCAGAAACTAAGTTATCATATTGCTTTTTATTAAATCTAAAGTTAAGATAAAGATTGCTACCAATTATTGCTAATACAACAACAAGTATACTACCTAAAGCCCAAAAAACAGTTGATAATAAATCCTTATGATAATCTTTTTGATTTTCATATAATAATTTATAGTCAATATTAGTAGATTCTGTGACCTTAGTTTTTTGCTGTAAATTGTTCTCTAATTTAGTTTTACTTAAAGAATCAGGAGATTCAATCTTTGATGCAGTTGATAGAAAAAGAATAAATAGTAAAATCAATATATGTTTCATAATGTAAATTTTAGAGCAAATTATTATGTTTATTTAAAATATTGTTTCTTCTCATTATTTGTTGTCTTAGTTTTTTATCCAAGAACGTAGGAATAATTACTGCTAACGGTCCTCGGGTATGAAATCGTGCGGGATTTCGCCCTGTTTCATTATCACCCGTTAATAAAGTTTGAAGATAGCAAAAAGCTCGCAAACCACCAAAAACCCGCATGTTTTATGACCCGATGTTATGGCGTGTATTTTACGCTTTTCTTAAGTTTTCTGTTTAATATTCCAATCACAGATGCACCAATTAGAAAAATTATCAGACAAACTAAAGCAATTTCATTAATTATTCTAATTTCTGATTTTATAGGAAACGATAACAATAAGGAAATAAAAAGCAATGCTAAAGAAACCTTTTCCAATTTTACTAAAAAATAAATTTTACTTGTAATCTTCCAGTTATTATATTTTTCATTCTCAGGGAAATTATCAACAAGCTTGTTAAAGTCAATAAATGCTTTTCTAAAATTCTTTAAATCGTAATGAGCTATCCCACGATGAAAAATTAAAGATTCATATAAAGGTTCTGCAAATAGATTTTTATTTTTCAACTTTTCATTCTGATTTATCAGAGATATTGCTTTTTCAAAATAAGGAAAAGATTTATCAGATTGCTTATCTATCACAAAAGCTATCGCATAATCAGAAACAAGTTTTGTAGTTTTAAAATATTCATCATAATCTTCAAAACTATCTTTTTCAAATTGGCCTTTTATTGATTCATATTCTTCTAAAACAGCTTTCGGTTCTAATACAGAATTCTCGCTGTGGAATTTCTTATAAATTTCGTTTAATTTTTCATTCATATCGCTAAGTAAAATATTCGCTATAACGGTCCCGCGTTAAATTTTGTGCGGGTTTCCGCCTTGTTTCATTGTCCACCGCTGAACAACATTACTAAGATAAAACTTAGTCAGCGAACCACAAAACCCCGCATTGAATTTGAACGCGTGTTATAAATTGGCCGCCAAGAACAATCTTATCAGTTTAGTAGATACTATAGACGAAGTACTAAATTGTTTTAGTTTTAGAAAGGGAAGCAAAACGTTCTAAAAATATATAATTATATCTTCCTAAATGAACGGAAAACTAAAGTGCAATTTAAGTTCATTATAAAGTTTTTTATTCCCAACCATTAAATTTCCAGATTCCTTCATTAACGATAATATAGTTTGTAGTATCAACTACGAATGATTCTGAAGTCTTACTATCAGCATTTTCAAAACCCCCAACTTGTTCCCAAGTATCACTATTTATATTATACTCCCAAAAATCATTTGTATAACCTTCTATAGATTTTGAATAACCTAAGCCACAGTATATCTTGTTATTACTAATAAATGAAACAGCACCATATCTATCTGTCCCCGGAAATGGGCTTCTCTCATACCATTCATTCGTTTCAGGGAAGTACTCCCATACCTTATTAGTTGTACCATATTCTGATTTTCCAAATGCCAAAAAATACCTATTTTGAAATGTGAAAAATGTTGGTTTAAAATACTTTGGATAATCAGTTAGTTTTTCCCATTCATCAGTTAAAATATTATAACACCAAAATTGATAATAATAATCTTCATGAGAAATAGTTCCATAATTAGGACCACCGTAACTGATTAATTCAACGGATTGAATAATTACATATGCTTTGTCATGTGTTGTAAAAGATCTTATTTGAACATCCCCCAATAGAAAATCTAAACTTACTCCTTTTTTAGGATACCATTTATTTGTATAAGAATCATAGTTGTATAAAATAAGAGAATCATAATATTGAAAGCATATAAAACATTCTTTATCTACTACAAATGTATTTGTAGGATAACGCGTATATAATGATGGTGGTATTTTTTTTTCAATAAGTTCTTTATTTTCAACATCAAATTGCCAAAAATCCTCATGATAATTTCCTAAAATAAAAATATTGTTACTAACATTTAAAAGATCGTAATCTAATTTTTCTTCAGATCGTGACGTATATTTATTTGGAAGTTCAAAATACTTGTTCCATGCACTATATTTCACTTCGTCCTTTTGACAACCTGATAAAAATATGACTATAATAACTCCAATTAAAAGTAAGTTTTTCATAAAATAATTAATAGAATGAAATTTAACATAAACAAAGATAGATAAATAATTACATACAACACTTTTTTTGATATATAAGGAACGGGCTTTTCAATTTTAAAATTGTGCGAAGCACAAAAGCGCGTTGGGAAAAACTAAAATAATTTCCTATCAAACTTACCGAGCTAACCTTGATAAATTCAGTGTCAAATAGTTCTGATAATTTATACTTTCATTGTCAGAAAGCAAATTACCTTTCCAAAAGATAAAAGCTGTCAGAATGCAAAAAAAGACTGTTATTTTATGCTAAACAAAAGAGAAGAATTACTCGATATTCTGAATTTTTAGCGGCTTATTTATAACGGTCCTCGGGTATGAAATCGTGCGGGATTTCGCCCTGTTTCATTATCACCCGTTAATAAAGTTTGAAGATAGTAAAAAGCTCGCAAACCGCCAAACCCCGTATGTTTTATGACCCGATGTTGTAAGTAGTTATTTTTTATACATTTTTTCATAAGCTTCTCTATCTAAAATCAAAAGAGTTTCTTTATCCATGTCAAAGATTGAAACATAATCTTTCCCAATAACAATATG
>DAOWGM010000085.1 GCA_030637515.1 Bacteroidales bacterium | reverse complement strand
GGATATAGGATTTACGAGATCATATAGCAATGAAACAGAAAGTTCATTGATTCTTAGTTCACTTTTGAGATATACCATGAAATCATTTAATCTGGCTATTGAAAATTCATCTAAAACCATATTAATATAGACTGGCATATTTATTGATTTCAAGAGATTTATACCTCCTACTGTTTGATTAAAGGAGTTTTGTCCATTTTTTGAAATTCTTCTTTCATTATGAACTTCTTCTATACCGTCTAGTGATATTATATGGATAAATCGTTCTCTATTTTTATAATTAATAGATTCAAGTTTCTCTTTAGAAATAAGAGTTCCATTAGTGTTAATAATTATTTTACCTTTTTTAAATCTTTCTAAAAACAAATTTGAGATTTCTATTATAAAATTGATATCCAGATATGGTTCTCCGCCTATAAACCTAATTTCAGGTTTTTGATTGTAGTTATACTTTTCAAGATTATCCATGAAATCTTTCACAACTGAACGTAAATAAGAATGATCAGATTTCTTATTTCTTTCATTGTCTGGAATATAGCAGTAAGTACATTCGCAATTACAATTGTGAGTAGGCATCAAGTAAAGTCTAGAAATCATAGTCATATCCCCCTCTGCAATCAAATTCATTTATTCTCTCCGGTAATGATGCTTTACAAAACGATGCTTTAATTCCAGCCTTTTCAAATTTTGCTGCTGTTTCTTTTAAAATTTTCAGCCTATAATCAATATAAGGATGTATAGGTGTTTCTGACAGTTCTGGGTAATGTTGCATCATACTTGTTATGATATTTGCAGGCAGATGCTTCTCCATATTTGTAAGTATTTTAGTTGAAATCCTTAAAGTTTCAACGGTTACAGCAGTTGGATTAATCTTACAAAGCCAGTCAGTTAATAAGTTTAATTCACCATTATCAGTAATGCCAGGTATTACAGGATCAATTTTAATAACCGTTTTTACGTCCTTCATTTTAACCAATTCTTCAATCAGATTTTTTCTTTCTGTCGCAGATGGAGCTCCTGGTTCCAATTGTTCTGTTAGATCATTATTTAAGGAGTTTAAAGAAATTGCAATAAATGCATTGTCCTTATTTTTGAAAAGATCAATATCTCTTAATACAAGTGGGCTTTTTGTAATTACAAAGAATGGAATATTCCTGCCGGATAATTCTGATAAAATCTGTTGCGTATAACCATTTTGTTTTTCTTCATCATGATAGCAGTCAGTCCAAGGCGAAAGGTAAAATGGATTGCTATCCGATTTTAAAGTTCTTATTCTTGAAATCTCTTCATTCAAGTTAAAATTGATATTTAAGTCTTTAGTTTGAGAAATACAATAAATACAGTCGAAAGAACAATGATTATATAAATCTAATTCGTTATGTACAGGACACTTATTTTCGTATTTAGGCATATTCTAATTTATTAATTCTGGTCTATATTCAAAATGCATTGTGTCGTAATGATACCACTTTCCACCCCATATAAATCCATGTTTTTCAAAAATATTAACAATTTGTAAAGGTATTTTATTTTGATATTTAAACTTCTTATTTGTATCAACATCCCATTTCCAATAATGTGAATAATTAACATTAATATCGATGGCTATTCCAAAGCTATGAGCACTTAATCTATTTGTTCCACTAATAACCCTCCATTTAAATGTACCTGCTGGTTTTAATACATATTTTTTTAGTTCTTCTGGTAAGGTTTCTAATTCATTTGAGATATTTTGAAGTTTCGTATGTACTTCATTAATTGTGGTAACTTGTAACTTAGTACTATCTGAATTAGGTAACCAAATAATTTCAACCAGATTCTTTTTTACTTCTTCTTCAGTACTTCCATACATCTTTTTTAGAAATGCATCATTTCTTATTCTTCCAGGATCATAATTTAAGCTAAGTACAGACAGATAGTCTGAATCCATTGGGTAAATGAAATGAAACTGATCTTCTATATCAGGGTAATTAAGTAATGAGTCAAATGATTTATTTGAGACCATATCATCAAATACCATTGTAGAACTATCAGTCCAAATAAGGTGATTGTTTTCAATTTTTTCAATAAAATTAGGATACGCCTTTTTTAGCTTATTTTCGATGATTTCAGCTCTACTTAATTCTTTTTCTGCTTGGCTTTCATCATTCGCTTCTTTTTGCTTACAATTGCTTAAAACAAGCGTTAATGCAGTTATGGTTATTAGAATTATTCTGTTCATTTGCTAATGTATATAATCTTTACTTCTTCTTCTTAGTAGAAATTCAGGCTTAGGATTTACAGGATTATACCATGATTTAAACTTGCTGATTAAGTTTAAATCATTAGTTTTCAAAATCCTTTTATAAAGTTTCTGCCAGATATCTTCTCGTATAATGTAATACTCTCCATGTAAGTGTTTTAAATAATTAAGATCGTTTTCATCCAGGTATTTTTTAAAGTAGTAATACTTAATATTTGAAGTTATTCTCCACATTGATTCATATTTGCTTGAATCTACAGGTTGCCAGTTAGTTGCATTGTAATCTGAATATATAATAATGATTTGAGCCAAAGCTTGATGTGCTATTATGAGTTCTGCATCTTTATCTTTCAAATATGAATTCGCTTTATTCATGGTATTGAAATAGCTTTCATAAGGGGGGTCAAATTCTTTTAAATTATAAGATTTATATGAAAAGACCGATGCTAATAACACAATTCCAACAAATATTAGTTTTGCAATTTGTGGTAATAATTTAGCTATATATTGTATTGCAAAAATGCTTAATAGAACAAATACCAAATAAAACCTAAAACCAATGCTTGCTTTAGTAAATGTATATATTGGAAAACTTAAGACCAATAGTGTAACAATTAAAAACAAACTAAAACTCTCCATTTTCCTTTTCTGGATGTAGTTGTATAACTGCCAACCTATAAATGTGACAAAAACAAGATAAAGCAAGATTATTTCAGTCTTCCACGCTATTGAAAGCTTATCCTTACCAAAAAAGTCAATTAATCTTAATGGTGGAATATATAAACACTCTGATATTAGGTTAGTGAATCTGTCTATATCCGCAATATGAATGAGTCCAGGTAACAAGAATGCTAACAAAACTGCAATAGCAATAAATGGTAGTATTAATCTGATTTTTAACTCTTTTATGAAGCTCACTAAAATAATAATCACTGATAATCCAGCAATCATTCTATGAGTCATGAATCCGAGTAAAAAGAAAATTCCTGACCACAACATTTTCTTTTTTATCAAAAAATATACAAACCAGATAAAAAATATAACTCCCATTAAATTCTTAGGAAATTGTGATGCAAAATAATATAAGGTTGGGCTAAAAAGTAAAAAAGCGCTTATTAAGTAAGGAATAACAGTATCCTTAGTAAATTTCTGTGATATGATAAAAGCTGAAATTGTTAGAATTCCTGAGAGAATTGCACTTCCAATTTTAAATGCAAGTATGTAATCTTTAGTTATAAATGATAGAATAATGTAATAAGGATAAATCGGAGAATAATCTGGAGACCGCATTGCTCCTTTCTCTATGAAAGTAAATGCTTGCATTATGTAATAGTATCCATCCCACCCATTTGCATAGGGAGTTTGATTTAATGTAGCAAAATGCAGTATAAATGAAATAAGAAATAATGCTGGTATTGAAATTTTTACTATTACAGATTCTCTAATCACTTTTTGTCATCCTCTAAATCTTTGATAAAATGTATATTGTATAATTCTATTTCTGATAGTTTCTCTGTTACATCATCATATAAAGGTTTATACCATTCTTTAGGTTCAAAATACTTTTTCATTTTCCTTGTTTTAAATATTCGACCTTTTCTGGCATAAAATTGATTTCTTATGTATGCTAAACCTTCTTCTGTTACAATTTCTAAGTCATTCTTTGTGAATTTGTATAAAAACCCAAGATTATTCATTTTTTCCATTAAATCTACCGAAATACCATATTTAAACGAATCAGTAGATCTTGGACTTGTTTCACCATACATATAAATTGTATAAGCGTCTAAAGTCCCTATTTCACCACTTAAATTTAAGTTTAAGGAATCTGAAGTAGAATTAAGAAAATTAAATACTCCTGAGACCATAATATAATCATAATACTTTTCACTTTCTTCATCATCTTCACCGTAAGGATTATCATATGAATCGCCATAGCTATATTTACTTGTCGTTTTCCTATAATAAGTAAATGTCCTAGCTATTATATCTAGAGTTACTGAATCAACAGGTTCAACTTCTTTTCTGTTCGGATCTAAATGATGCTCATGTACGTAATCAATAATGATTTGTCTTATTAACGTAGTATTAATTCCTTTAAATACAGATATCTCCTTTTTTCTAGGATTATACCAATCTACATCTTCAAAAAAGATTGTTTCGTTTAGTTTTAGACTATTTTGACTGCTCTTCGCAAGTTGATTTTTACTACTTTCTACAGATTCTTGTGGTTTAATACTTTCTATTCTTTCTTCAGTATTATCATTTTCAACCTTTACATTCTTGCTTTTTTCAGGTTTAGAATTACAAGATATCAACAAGAAAAAGATAACTGTACTAAAAATTAAATGAAAATTTCTCATATCATTTTTGTTTTTAAGATTAATACAAAAATAGAATTATTATCGCATTTTAAAATAAGAAGTAGATAAATTGGATTAAAAGTGGTAGATAAATTAGTTTAAGAGAATTTAATATGTGGTAGATTGTTTATAAAAACATTGTAGGATTAGATTGGTTTTCTATTACTTAGGAATGTTCGTTAATTGGACATTTCTACTTGTCCCTACTCTAATGATTAGCTGTTTTTGGATATTTTAACTTGTCCTCAAGTTTTATAAAAAATTGGGTGAATAGAAGAATGGATAGTAATAAGAAAAGAATAACTTATTTTATTCAATTGGTCAAATTAACTTATCTTCCACACACACAGTACCCAATTTGTCAACTATAATAATACTATGTCTCCTCCGCCAGCTGGCGGATTCGCCCTACGGGTAAATAGTGTGCTTCGAGTTTACTTTATTCGGGTAATTTCTCAGAATAGCATACAACGTTTATAATATGCGGCGTTTCAATGCCGTATATTTAGTGTTGTGTGCAGTTTATTGTTTAGCAGTCTGTTTGCTTAATATTGTTATAATAAATCCTATTATTGGGCTTAATAGAATAGACCAAAAAACTGAGTTCCCATATCCAATTTCACGCTTTGCTCCAATGTACTTTGCAACCATATGAGTCAATACGATGTAAAGCGCAATAATTATAATCCAGATGTAATTCATATTTTAAAGTTTTATGTAAGTTTCCAACCATATAAACATTTCATGCAATATATCATTTTGTTTTATATCAATTGACATAATTGTATTATAATCGGGTTAAATTCTGACTAACGTCAAATTTTGTTGTTTTTAACCTGCATCCTTTTATTTATAGCCATATTCGCAAATAATTCACTCTAAATTTCCTTAAAAATACCTAAAATTTCCACGTTAGCTTAAGAAATTAATCTCAATTTCGCGATGTGGAGAATTGCACACAACGGCTACGCATATGAAACGTAAGGGATTTTAAAAGTTTTTGCAAACTTAAAATACTTATTAGCTATTATTCCTTTAATTGTCATTGTGTGAATATTTTATTATAAATTAAAAAAAAACTTTTATTCATTAATGTTAGTTGTATAATTTTTGAATTATTACATTTCAAGTCATTTTTTTAAGAAACTGTTAATCTCAGTAAAATTAAAGAGGATAAAGAAAATGAAAAAGAAGTTTTTTATTGTTTGTTAACTCAGATCTTCGTAGTTCACTCCACACCCATTTCACTTCATTGCGTAAAAAAAGTGTTCCGTTTGAAAATATAAGAAGGGAATTTTTCTTTTTCCGTATCACATAAAAAATCAATAAATCGGGATTACCAAAGCTATATTAACAATTAAATCCGTTTCTAAACCATAATGGTAAATCATTGCGTTTGTTGTGTTTCTCTAAGAATTTTAAATAGTTACTAAAGGGCACACTGTTTGTATCGTTTAGACCCAAAAAAGTCTTGGCATTTCCAAATAATAAATCATTTAGTTCAGAATCAGTGATACCTGCATTTTTTGCGCCTGTTTTAAAATTAGTAAGATAGGTTTTCTCTTCAAAAATATAGCTTGTCATCCACCAATCGGTACCAAACATGATATGTTTTTTAACCTCTTTATTTTGAAGATATCCTTTTAATTGTTCAAAATATGATTGGGTTTCATATTCCATTTTTGGGTGAAAAGAAACATCAGTATAAAGGTTATGATAATCTGTATTTTTGAGCCCATTTAAGATTATATTTCTCCATTGAGATTCTGTGTTTGCTTGCTTTCTATTTTTTCTTCCTTCAAAACCTTTAAACCTAAGATTTCTGCCTATTTCGTCTCCTCCAAAATGTCCAAAATTTAATTTTAAATTGTGTAGATCATGTAAATTAATCATATCAAACCATTTTTTTGGATGTGGTTTTACTCCCCAATATTCAAGTCTATCTTTTTCCCGTTTTAGTTTTTCACCATGTAATCCTATTTTACTAGTAGAATAACTTCCTCCAAAGCAACAGTGGGTTGTAACAGGAATATTATGTTTTTGGCAATATATATAAAGTTCAATAAGTGTAGGATCATCAGGTTCATATCCAAGTGGTGGATAAACTTTCATTCCAATAAATCCATTTTCGCGATATATTTCAATAAATTCATTAAATCCTACTTTTCTTATTGTTCTTGGGTCTGCTGCTAAAAAAGGTAAAATCCTACCCGGATTGTTCAAAGAAGCATTTACGGTTTCTTTTACTTGGACTTCAAATGGAATTAATTTAGGCTCTTTCTTATTCAATTTTTCATGACTCATGTCCATCATTAATGGTACAAAGATGGAATTAATGTCCTCCTGGTTAACATATCCTGATTTATTGACGAGAAAATCGGCAACATCTTCGATTCTGTCTTTATCACCAATTTCAATCATTGTTTTAAACTTGTCGACCCAATTATAATTATGTTTTCTTTTATCTAATTTCTCTAATATCTTAGAAAGAGCTTCGCTAGGAAGTTTAGATTGTCTTTTCCTGTGTTCTTCTGTAACACACTTATTATTAAAAATATGGCAATGTGCATCAATAACAATATTATTTTCCATAACTAATAATTTAAGGTTAAGAACTAATTATAAATTTCTCTAATTTTATGTTCGATAGATTAATCTTCGTCGGTGAAAATTAATTTTTGTGTCATTATTATGGATGTTTTCGTTTCGAATAAAAATGTTTCTCTATCAGCAAAATACCTCAAACAACTCGGGTTTTATTTTTTCACATAAGCCTTCACCTATTAATTCCCTAATATTCAAAAAGGTGACCCCAAATTGTTAAGTTTTTTTAAAATAATATTAACAAAGCTCAGAAGATATTGATAATGAGTTAAATGAATAATTTCTATAAAGGAATTTTATTTTAGTAAATGACCCCTATTCTATCGTTTTTAAGTTGAATAAAAGGAAAACTTAACGCAACATTCTCATGAGCTTAACGAATAACTTAGCGAAGCAGTCTCACGAATGTAATGAGTAACTGTGCGTAGCGAATAAACCCCCGCATTTAGTTTGAATGCATGTTGTGTCCAGTTGTTTTTATTATCCGCAATCCATCAGATTTGCTTTTTATAGCTGAATATAAATCATCAAGGTTTACTTTACATTCACCATAATTACGAGGCCCCGGGTCAAGATATATTATGTTATTTCCTTCTACTTTTAAGAAAATACAAACATGTCCAATATTATATGAATCAGAAATATTATATAACCTTCCATAATCAATACCAAATACTATATCAAATTCACGTGAAATACTTTTTAAAGTCAACTCAAAACTATAGTCTGCCATTTCTTTTATAGATATATATTTTTCCTCTAGACGAATATCATTTTTTTTGAAGAAATTATTAAGTGAGTCAAGTTCAAGTTTAACACCCCAGTCATTAGGATTATCTGAAAATGTTATATTATTAATTTTCTCAGAAACTTTAGCTGTTTTAGGCATTGTTAACCCAAATTCATTAATTATATCATATTGGCTATAATTTGTATAATTGTGTCTTATTAAAATTGTTTCTAAAACTGCACCAATACAACAAAAATTATCTGCTTTTATGTTAGAATATTCTTTCATTTAATATAGTAATCAAATGTAATTTTCGTCCATGTTTCCATTTCTTCATAAAATTCAGCTAAATTGGATTTTTCAATCCAATCTGCTGTCATTTTATCCATTTCATTTATATATACATCTTTATTTGACACATGGATATGATATAAAAGTCCAATATGAACACTACCAACCGGAATTGTATCATCATTTATAAAGCCAATAAATTCAATATTCTCTATTAAACAACCATTTAATAATCTAAGCTCTTCGAATAATTCTCTCTTTAGTTCATCAGTTAAATACTGTTCTTTAGACTCCATAGAGTTGCTTGGATTCATATGACCTCCTACACCTAAAGAGAATTTATTGTGCAACCTTTTTTCTGTCTGCTTAGAAGTCCTCTTAAATAAATAAAATGATTGGCTTCGCCGAACTCCGCTGCGCTCCGGTTCTTTGTAAGAAATTATCGCATAAGGAATTACTTATTTAAAAGAAAGGTTTTCTTCTAATTCATTTCGTTTACAAAACACACCATTTTGGACAATCCTTTTCAATACATCACTATTGCCATTTATCAAACCTTTTTCTTTATAGCCTATAAAGTCCCAAAGCTCAACTGTTGGTATAGCAAAAACTAATTCATCCAAAATAATTATTGTTTATAAAAGTTTTTTCTAAACAGCCATACTCCTTCTGATTGGAGGATGATGATCATAGTTTTCTACAACAAAATCATCAATAGTAAGTTGGTCAAAAGGTTTTTTTGCAATACTCAATTTAGGCATAGCTTTGGGTTCTCTTGACATTTGTTCAAGAATTGCAGTTACATGATCATATTTTTCTTCATTTCCGTCACCCGGGGCATTTTTATTGATCCATTCAACAACTTCTAAATATTCTTCTCTTTGAGAAACATTTCTTATTCTACCTTGTAATTCTTTGAAATTCTCTTTGTGCCATAAAGTTCTCTCACCAATACCTGCATAAAAATGTGAATCCCCAAAAGTGTGGATAAATGTTTTTGGAATCATGTCTGCTTCTTGGGCAATTACATGAGTAAGAGCAGCATAACTAGCTATATTAAAAGGAACACCTAAAAATTGATCACAAGATCTTTGGTAAAGTTGTAATTCTAATTC
>DAOWGM010000154.1 GCA_030637515.1 Bacteroidales bacterium | reverse complement strand
GTCATAAAACATGCGGGTTTTGGTGGTTTGCGAGCTTTTTACTATCTTCAAACTTTATTAACGGGTGATAATGAAACAGGGCGAAATCCCGCACGATTTCATACCCGAGGACCGTTATAAGTAAGGCGCGAAAAAAAATTATAGAGTAAATTTCAACTCAGTTTGTTAAGCAAATAATTCAAGCATCTTTTACACATTCTGACAATTTAAGTAAGTCCGAAACTTTATAGCGGTTTGATAATGTTTTCTATTCTTAGCAGTTTGATAAGTAATTTATAGGATTGGTTCGGTTGTAATGACAAGTAAAAATTAGTATTCCTGCGCGCTTTGCAGCCTGACGGCTGCATTTGTGGATTTTGCCAACGCACATTTAAACACTTAGCGGCTTCGCCGCTAAAAGTTTAAATCCTTCCAAACGTGACAATAAAGTGTAAGTGCTTAATATTAAAATGAATTATTTTTTCTATCTTCATGTAAAATTCATTTTAAGTTTTAATTAACCCAAATTAGAAATGAGTGACTCAGCCAAAATTAAAATAGAATTGGATGAAACTGTTGAGAAAAATCCTTTTTTTCAAACTATAAAAAGTATTGACATCTGTAGACCTGAATTATTTAAATATGCTGTAATGATGTTGGAAGTTCCATCACATGTTAAGGATTCAGATTTTGAGTATTTGCAATCAAAAATTCCTGCTTTAGAATCACTTTATTCTGAATTTATAGGCTTTTCTACAGAACGTATTGAGAATTTATCAAATGATGATAGAGTAAAAAAAATTGTTTCTGAAGCTGTTGGTGTAGGATTAGGATTAAAATACTCAGTTGAGTTGTTAGGAACTAATCCAAATAAGTTTAAAAAAATAGGGGTTGCTCGGAACGGTAAATATTTGGATTATTCTACTATAGTAGATAATAAAGAATTTGAAATAGAAACAAAAGGAACAGTTAGTAGATATTATTCAACTTTTAAGAATGATATTTTAAATAAAAAAGCAGATAGTTCTACAAAAAAAGTATATCAAAGATTTGGTACAATTGCAATGCTTAAAAATATTGGAGATAACACACAATCTAAGTGTGTTATTGTTGATGACCCTCCTGACAATAGTACTCTTGAACAAGATGATACATTTAATACACAACTATATAGTTATGGTTTATTATTAAGTTTCATACTGGATTCAAGATATTATAACAAATATATAAGGTACTTAAGAAAAAATAAGATAAAGAGAATTCGTATTAATGCAAAAAAGTTTTTTGGAAAATATACTTTTAAAGGGAAAGATTTCTACGGTGAATGTTTTGATTACAGATTAATAAAAGAAGACCTTATTAAAAGTGATATGTATGATATTAACTTAGATGTGCTATTTGATAAACTTTCTAAAACAAAAAATAAAACTAAATTTTTTATTGGAATTGATGAAAGGCTAATTAAAGCAATTAACAAGAAAGAGAAAGAATTTTTAAAGGAATATAATTGTGGGACGCAATTAGAAAGCGGTAAGGGTTTTACCAAATTTCTTGATAAGGATGGAATTCTGATAGTTAAATCAATAAATGGAGCTGACCGACAATTAGAAAGTATTTTTAGTGAAGAAGAAGTTAAAAGTAGACTTGGAAACCATCTAAGTTATATTCAAAGAAAACCTCATAGATGCAATGCTCCTTGTCGAAGTAAAGAGCTTAGGGGAAAGCCATGTGCTATTATGACATATAGAACAAATTGTCATTTTCATAGGTAATTAATTAAAAAAACAAAAATATGAAAACTCTATTGTTTGGTGGTGCACCATCAGTTGGAAAAAGTGAAAGCATTTATCGCTTGGCTAAAAAACTTATTGACAAAGGTTATATTGATACATATAGTATGGTACCAGAATCGTTTGAAGATTTTAGAGCTATTTTAGAGAAAAAAAATAAAAACGGACAAATACAAATAGCTATTAATACAGCATCTGATGATATTGCAAGACTTATTGAATTAAAAAATTTAATAGATGACAATCCCCAAATAAATATATTAGTAAGTTCTATAAGAGATGATAATTTTTACCCAAGAAATCAGTTTTTTGAATATTCAGGAATTAATGAATTAATTGATACTATTGTTGAAATACCATTAGCTAAAATCACAAGAAAAGGCAATGTGCAAGATGTTGCTTCAAATAAATCAAGAGCATTAAACTGGTATAGAAATAAAATTGATAAGTTATCTTTGCTTATTTTAACAAATGAACCTTTTAATGTATTATAGTATAAGAAATTAAATCTCAAGACGCTATTACAAACACATAGGTAAGCTCGCAATATCCAAACACTGCCAAAAGCTTACCAAAAAGTTTAAATTTTACCCTTTTTATATTTTAATTCAAACTGTTACATGAAAAAACGATAATCGAAAATTTCATTTACAATTTCTTTTGATTGCTTTACTACATTTGCAAATTTTTGGGAGTATCCTATTGTAACTGGTAATGTTTTATACAAAGTATTATTATTCCAGTCAACCTTCGTTAGTGCCAGAATACTTGCACATGTTGCATGCCATCCACCTTCTCCAGAGAACCTTCTAATTAATATAGGATCAGGTAAAGGTTTTAAAGCCGCTTCTTTAAAAACAGATTGATATGCTTTTTGCACATTAATTTTATTAACACTTCCTTGTGTCCACAATAAACATTCATTTTTGCTTATTGGTAGATAAATTCCTCGCTCTAAAGGATAACTTGAACCACCAGCTGGAATTTTCTTTCCATTATAGTCAGTTTTCGGTCCGTCTATTTTAATTCCAAACCAATTAGTTTTTCTAATAATTTGAACTAATTCAATTTCAGTTTTATCTCCAAAGGCATCATGAGCTCCTTGAATTTCATCTTCTGTAAAATGAGAAGTTTTGTGTATAAATATTTTCTTTGGAATTCTTCCACCATGATCATTTTGGTAAATATTTAGACTTTTAGATAAAACAGTTTGCATTTCCTGATAACTAAGGAATGGATTTCCTTTATAATTTGTAATGAATTCTTTAGTATCATAAGCAACAAATTTAAAACCTGTACCATCTGGATCAAATACTTGACTACAACAAGTAGTGTAATCATTTTTACCATTTACTTTTTTAATAGCATAACTCAATCCAATATATGCTTCATCCTTATCTAAATCAGCAAGTTTCCATGGAATCCCAGCAGCTTTTGCATATAAAGCTATACTAATTCCCCACATAACATTGGCTCTGCAATTTCGGGTTAAAGCCCTATCAGTAACAATTTGCATTGGTATATTAAGTTGAGCCAACCTTGCTTTAAGAAGATCGTGTAGATTAAAATCATCAAATTCAAAACAAGCTTCCCATTCTTTAGGGAGATATAAAATGAGAATATCAAAATTTGATTCTGTGATTGAAATTTTACCTATTTTTTCAATAATTTCATTTAATAAACCAATTCCATCTCCTTTAAGAGCTAATTCGTTGCACTTTTCAGATAGTTCAAATATTAAATTTTGCGTAGCAGCAATTAAAGGGATCCTAAAAACATTATTAAATCCAGTGTATTCTGGATAATAGTTTAACGCTTCTTTAGGTGAATGTGATGTATTTAATTCAGATATTAGTCTATTTAGTTTTTCAGATTTATTAATTGGAGTCAAATATGCAGTGCGTATTTGATTAGGAAATCCCATCTTTAAACTATAAGGACCATGTTTAATTAATCCCATTAAAGGATGAATATCCCGCTTATTGTCGTTAAACAATAATTCTGGTTCAGGTATCATTTTGTAAGCAGAAAATTCTGACATATTATTTTTGACTATAAACGGTTCTTGTATTTATTTTAAATAAGGCTGGATATTTTGTATCTATTTGACAACCAATTTCTGTATCATTTCCTATAATTCCAAAGAGAACCTTTATCCATGCATTTAATAGTTCGTGAGTTTTAGAGTTATATCTATATTGAGTTTTGGATTTTATGAATTCAATATTTTTTTGCCTTTCGATTTTAGGCTCAATCCAAATTATTGGTTTAATCATCAACCATAGCTTATTATTTTTATTTTCTAATTTAATTTTTACAGCTTCAGACCAAAATATATTTGGATTATTGTTTACTAATCCTGCTATAGGCCATTTTTTCCCATTCTTATCTTTTAAAGCTTCAGCTATTGGGGCAAATAATGGATCATTAGTTTTATTTGGTTCAATAGCTAAAACAAATCCTTTATCGTTTCTAAATAAAAACGGTTTATTATTACATAGAGATATTGCGATAGCTCTTTCATAGAAAGCATGATATCCTTTTTCTTCCTCAATTAATTTAATCGGATCCTGCAATTCATAATTTGAAATTGAAACAATAATATCTTTCCCAAATGCTTTATACATTGCATCTTCACTTCCCCAACCAAAAATATGCTCTGCTCGATTAATAATTGCATTAGATTTGTTTTTTTGTAGTAATTCTTTAACATCAGAATGACTTAATGGAATTTTGGTTTCAATTTTTGCACATTTGGTTTCAATTGAAATAATTGGAAGAGCGTTAGTTCTTAATATTGGAAAGGATTTACCTTTTGGTGGAAATGGAATATTTACTTCATTTATAAGAGCTGTCCTAACTTTTTCTTCTATTGCATTGTTTTTACCAGTAGTTTGTCTCCAAATCTTTGATAGCATACTATCAAAAGTTCCAGTTTCAATAATATGAGCATTTATACCCTTATTTTTAGCTTCTGTTACGAAATCAACAACAGATTTGGCAACGTCCTTAATACTTGTAACTGTCCAAAACAGACCATTAGGAAATGGATTATTTTGTTGAATTGCTTTGCGGAACATTTCCATAACATTTTGGTCTCTACCACTATACCCAGAAACAACCATTCCGAATCTATTTGAAGCTGCAATAAAACATTTTTGTATCTCCTGATCATTTGACAATAAATCTTTAGCTAAGTTCTTTAAGCTTTGAAATTTAAAATCACCATGGATTTTACAATAGAGTGGAAATCTTTCTTGATTCAGTGCATCTAATGCAGCATAAGAACCTTCTAAATGATAAGTAGATAAATTTGAGTTAGCAGTTTGTGCATAAGCACTTTCAATTACTTCATCAAAATTTGTAGTAAATATTACTCTTGCTTTATTCAAGCTTAATAATCCTGCTAAAACACGGTGACCAACATTTAAGGATATTTTATCTTTATCAAGCTTATCAAGTAGGTATTTTTGTTGTTCTTGGTAGTTCGTGCCAAACGTTAATTCGAAATAAAAAGAATATTCTTCAGGACTCCAAATTTTTGGATATCCTTTACTATCCATATAGCTTTGAACTTTATCTTTGATTGTTTGATTATTGAGATCATGAGAATCCAATATTTGATTCTCTTCTAAACAATAGTGTTTTAACTTTAAGTCCCAAATAAGATCAGTTGCGGTTTGCATACCAGCAGATCTCGAAGTTCCAGCACCTAAAAACCACATGATTTGGTTTGAATTAGCTATAAAATGCTTTATAAATTCAGTCTCAATCAATTTGATATTTTTTGTTTGGTTATGTGAATGTATTATTTTTTAACGTAATCTTCAAACAATTCCTACCTGTTTTACAAACACATTGGTAAGGCGAGCTTACCAAAAAGTTTGTAATCCAACCCAATTTTGCCGTAACCGGCAATTAGTAATTCCAACCTTAATACTAATTTTTTTGTATTTCATGGATAGCTAAATACTTAAATGACAGGCATATATTACTTACACCCAACTTATAACATGCGTTCAAATTTAATGCGGGGTTTTGTAGTTTGCTGACTAAGTTTTATCTTAGTAAAGTTGTTCAGCGGTGGACAATGAAACAAGGCGGAAACCCGCACTAAACTTAACGCAGGACCGTTATAAACAAGGCGCAAAAAGTAAAATCAGAAAACTTCATCTCATTTTTATAAGCAATTGAATCAAGAATCTTATTTCACGGTTTGACAATTCATGCTAAAAGGAAATTGCATCTCATTCTGACAAAGAAAGTATAGTTTATTAGTTACGGTTTGATAGTGTATTTATCAAGATTGGTTCAGTAAGTATGAAAGAAAAACATTTTTTTGCTTACGCGCTTTGCAACTTACAGTTGCATTTGTTATTTCATTGCATGTGTTTAAACACTTTTGCTCCGCTTCACTTCTCAAAAAAGTTTAAACCTTTTTCCATTAATTATTATATTAATACTGCTTTGTTTCTTATAAATAAAAAAATATTTGATCTAAAGTCAAAATAATTTTAACCGCATTTTCTCTTGAAAAGCTATCGTTTGTTGAACGACCATGAGAAACCGTATTTCTAACAGCATCATTTGATTCTGTTGCTTTATTATGCTTATAGAAATAATCATTTAAATACTGGGAGAATAACTTGGGGAACGTTATAGATAATTCCGTATATTTTTCACTTGAGTATTCACCAATTATTTTTGTTACATCTTTACCATTATATTTAATACCTTTTCCTGTTTTTATTATAGACAGACTATTTACAACACCTTCTATCATTGGAATAAGAGTAGAAATTGATGCTGAATATTTCCCTTCATAGAAACATTCTAAACCTTCTTGGATTGGGTTTTTTTTGTTTAAAAAAACTTCATAATTCCACCATCTTGAAGTTATTTCCTTAATTCGTTCATTCGTAAAAGATTTTTCGCACCACTTGGATAGATAGTGTGTTTTATTCTCTATAAAAATTGAAAATAACAAATCCATGTCTTTACCTATGAGCTGAATAAAAGGAAACCAACCATTATTAAATAAAGTTTGACAAACATTATCGTCTAAAGTATTATAAAGGTCATTATACATTACTTTTTGATACAAATGCGCCATTTCTACTTTCGCAATTTCAGGTTTTAATTGTTTAGTAAAATCAAAATAAAGCCCGAAAACAAATCCAATTCTAAATAACCATATGATTTGCTCTCCGTCTTTTGGATTGATATCAGATTTTGCGTCTGAAAATGAAACCTCTGAAATATCTAAAACATCCTTTTTATATATTAATTCTCCTTTTTTTACTGATCTTTTTAATCTCTGTTTCATGGATAAAGGAAAAGCTTCTTCATAAATTTTAGCATTTTCGTTTTTGTCTATTATTACTAAGAGATTATTATAACTTTTATTTGAAATAAGTTTACATATGTTTTCTGCATATTTGAAAAACCGTGTTTCTTGTGATGTCATAATTGCTTTTTGAAGAACTAAACCCGTTTCTTGGTCAGGTATTAATTCGGAAGCTATACCACATATTTTCACATTTTTTCTTTTTATTGTTTTAAACCAAGAAGTTGAATTATTCTTTCTATTATCCATCTTTAGTTTATTCAGTTATACTTAGAAGTAAAATACTTTTTTTATTCAGTAATGTGAAAGTAATATTTTTAAATGGATTTATAAAACAACGGATGTTTAACCCCAAATTGTTGACACTAATAATTTAGAATAT
The DNA here is from genome assembly GCA_030637515.1 of Bacteroidales bacterium. GTDB lineage: Bacteria > Bacteroidota > Bacteroidia > Bacteroidales > UBA12077 > UBA12077. Next base: position 2,788 of record DAOWGM010000154.1, on the reverse strand, counting down.
TATACAGTTAGGTTATTTTTTTTCACTTTTCATATTCATAAGTTGTTGTAGGTTAATAACTTTTTTTATTAAACACTTCTTTTGTTTATATTTTTTATTAATTTCATATATCAATTTAAAGTAAATAAAGGCACTCATGAGTAGGACAGTTTTAAAAGTAATTTTTGTAAGTGCATTAGTTCTGGTAATTATTGGGATTGTAATAGCCTTCATTGATTTACAAATTTTTTGCATAAATATTAGAAATGATGGATATGTTGGAGCTATTTTTTCATTGGCTGGAATATTGCTGTATTTCACGGCATTAATGTATCAAATCAAGGAATATCAATTACAGGTAAAAGAACTGAGAAAGTCAGTTCAAGCACAAACAAAATCAAGTGAAGCGTTAGACGAGCAAAAAAGAATTTTTTTAGAGCAGAACACCAATTCTCTAATTTTCGGAATGATAGATAGCTTTAACAACTTTAGTGAAAGAAATAAAATTCAAAGTTGGATAGATCAATTAATTGATTATTATCAAAGTGAATTTTTTCAACACTGGAATAACCTTAAAAAACTGCAACTTAATCCAGAAGAACTAAACCAGAAATTTGCAACTGACATTAAAGACATTTTTACAAAAACAATAATTGAACGAGAAAATTACCCATTAATAAGAAAATATGTTCAATTTGCTTATAATATATTATCTTTAATTGATACTAACATTAAACATTTGTCAAAAGATAATTTTACTCCCTTTTTTTTAAGTCAGCTAAATCCAAATGAAGCCATTTTATTGTTTCTATCAAATCTTGCAGATCCTGTAATGCCTTATTATGACAATCTGAGCTGGAGCTATTATAATACTAAAGAGATTACAGATATGATTTTGAATTACAATTTACAAAGAGCCGACTTTAAAGAATTGGATAACAAAATACTAACAACAGAATTTATTAAACTAAAACAAAATAAGTAAGTTTTAAAAAGATAAAGAAATGCAGGACACATTGATATTAATTTCAGATACAATAAACTCTCAACTAAACCTAATAACAACTGCTGATACTTTATTCCATAAAGTTATAACATTTGTACCCCAGAATACTAAGGAATTTAGTTTGACTGATTACTTAAAGCCAAGTATTGAACTCTTAATTGCAATTATAGGTGCAATTACTTTAGTATGGAAATACTTAATTCAAAAGAAAAGGGAATTTGAAGAAAAAGTGAGCGAACAAAAAAGAAATGCATATTCTGAATTTTTAACAAATTTTACTGAGTCTGCTTTACAAATAATGCACGATCAGGAAGAAGTTGGAATAAATGCTGATAGAAGCAGAATGTTAGCAAGAAATAAACTACTTCTTTATGCTAATGATTCAATTATAAAAAAATATCATGATTGGATTGAATATTCTGATTCTGAAGATAGAGATATTAATAGAGAAGTTGAAATGTTTGGAGAATTACTGATTGAGATTAGAAAAGATATCTTAGGAAATTCAGTAGTTACAAAAGAAGAAATAAGTAATCTTAATCCTTTTAATAGGGGATAATTTAAAGTTTAAAACATTAAAGTAAATGTAATCTCAAGACTTTTAAAAACTTTGATAAAATGTAAACATAAAATTAAAAATATTGATTTAATTCTCATCAAATGAAATACACATTCTCAAAAATTGCACTGAAAATAATATTTAATTATTAGAAGCATTAGGAGTAATTGTAAAAAAATAATATTACCAACCTTATTACAAACACATTGGTAAGCCTACTTTGTCCAACCCACAGCCAAAGGCTTAACAAAAAGTTTGTAATCCAACCTAATTTTGCCGTTTGCGGCAATAAGAATTCCTCCCCTTAAAAATGTTTTTAGTTTTTCATAGTAACCTTTCTACCAATTTGACAAGGTTGGTCTTTTCGCGCCCAATTTATAACAGCAGTTCAAACTACATGCGGGGGCTTGGTGGTTTGCTGACTAAATATTATCTTAGTAAAGTTGTTCAACGGTGGACAATGAAACAAGGCGAAAACCCGCACGATAGCTTAACTGCGGACCGTTAAAAGCAATGGCGCGTTTTTTAAAGAACTCCCAAGCGTGCTTCATTTTTTACCAAACTGAAAAAGTAAAGTTACCTGAAAATTTTAAAAGCTATTTGATAGTAAAAGTAATTAGTTCGCTTATTTCGGTGTGATAATTTCTTCGGGTTTGATAATGTTTTACGGGCGGATAATTGGTTTCGGCTGGATAAATTTAGGAATCTATCTGTTTTGGTTTGTTGGTTTGATAAAGGTGATTATCTAAAGTTTTTGTGGTTCTCTGATTGGCATGAAATGTTTGTTAAGCCTTAGTTACCTGATAATTCTTAAGGATATTAGTTCAGTAAAAAATGAATCATTTCCGGCGCACTTCTTGCCAACTTTCAATTCAGAAAATCGAGTAGGGGTTTGACAATATTTTGTCGTTTGGTTCGGAAAGTAGGAAAGCTTGTTCAATAATTAAACTTTTTTCAACGGTGGATACTGAAACAGGGCGGTTTTTTGACACGAAAGTAAATTTTATTTGAAAGTGAAATTGGAAATTGAAAGTTCTGTGTGCGCCATAGCTTATAACTTTGCTTCACAATAAATTTGGGTTACATTGCTAATTTAATTTTTATTGCTACTTTTAAGCTTTATTAACGGCGGACACTGAAACGCGGCTAGTTCCCAAACTCATTGTAAGCTTAATCGTTACAAATAAGGCGTAAAAAAAGAAAATTTGGTAACTTCATCTCGTTTTGACACAGCAATAAATTAC
>DAOWGM010000118.1 GCA_030637515.1 Bacteroidales bacterium | reverse complement strand
TGCTGTAATGCCTGAGCTTTTAAATATGGTTGTCCCTGAATCATTAACAATAATTATTTTAATTCTTATTTTGTCAGCTTCAATGTCGACATTGGCTGCTTTAGTCCTTATTTCAAGTTCATCTGTAGTTAAAGATTTTTACGCAGGATTTATTAATAAGAATGTAAGTGATAAGGGTCTTATGTCATTGATGCGAGTGGGAAGCCTCTTATTTGTTTTAATTTCTGTTATTATTGCTTTAATAAAACCTGATTCAATTGTTGCAATATTAGGTATTTCGTGGGGTGCAATTGGTTCATTTTTCTTAGGACCTTTCATTTGGGGATTATTTGCAAAGTGGACAAATAAATTTGGCGGAGTATCATCAGCCATAATCGGATTAGCTGTTTGTATTATATTATACGTTACCGGTATGCCATCGCCACAGGCAGGTACTATTGGAATGATTGTTTCATTAGTAGTTAATCCTGTATTTAGTTTTGTATCAAATTTGATTCAAAAAAAATAATTTTCGGAAGCTTATAAACAATAATTATATTTGTAGGAAACGAAAAAATAAAAACATAAATACGATGAAAAAAATAGGATTATTTTATGGACCACTTGGAGGTTCAACTGAAAGAGTAGCAAAAAAAGTTGCTGCAACATTGGGAGTTGAGAATGTTGATTTAATTCATGCTAAGGATGCAAAAACTGCTGATGTTGAAAAATACGAAAACGTAATTTTTGGTTTATCTACTATTGGAACTGAAACTTGGGAGTCAGATAAATCTGCGAACGACTGGGATATATTCTTACCGGAAGTTGAAAAGGTTGATTATTCAAATAAAGTAATTGCAATGTTTGGTCTTGGTGATCAGATTACATATGATCTTCATTTTGTTGATTCTTTAGGGATTTTAGCAGAGAAAATTCTTCCAAAAGGAGCAAATATTATTGGAAGAGTAAATCCTGAAGGTTATGATTTTAGAGAGTCAATGGCGATAATCGAAGGTGAATTTATTGGATTGCCTGTTAATGAAGATTTTGAGCCAGAGCTAACTGACGAAAGAGTAAAAAACTGGGTTGCAAAAATTAAAACACAACTTAAATAATATAAAAATACCCCTGAAACTGTTTAATTATGAATGATTCATTAACAAAAAAAACACCTATTGATGCTTGTGTTGTTCAAAATAAAATACAACAAAGTGGATTGGAAAACGTTGGATTAGCTTCTATACGGGAACTTGTTAGATTGGTGAACGAGATTGAAAAAGAAACAGGTGATAAATACATTCGAATGGAAATGGGCGTTCCCGGATTGCCACCTGCACAAGTTGGTATTGATGGTGAAATCGCAGCATTGAAAAGTGGTGTAGCATCTAAATACCCGATGATTGAAGGTGTTGATATTCTAAAAAAGGAAATTTCTCGTTTTGTAAAGAATTTCATGAATGTTGACGTTGATGATAAAAACTGTATCCCAACAGTTGGTTCAATGCAAGGTGGATTTGCATCATTTATGGTTTCGTGCAGAAGAGATGTGAAAAAGGATACAACTCTTTTTATTGATCCAGGATTTCCTGTTCAAAAAATGCAACATAAAGTTTTAGGATTAAAATACGACACGTTTGATGTATACAATTATCGTGGCGATAAGTTAAAAGCAAAGCTTGAATCATATCTTGAGAAAGGAAATATTTCAACTATCCTTTATTCTAATCCGAACAATCCTTCATGGATTTGTTTTACCGAAACAGAACTACAGATAATAGGAGAATTAGCAACCAAATATGATGTAGTAGTTATGGAAGATTTAGCATATTTCGCTATGGATTTTCGTAAAGACCTATCAAAACCGGGAGTAGCTCCTTATCAACCGTCTGTTGCACATTATACCGATAATTATATTCTTTTAATTTCTAGTTCTAAGTCATTTAGTTATGCAGGACAGAGAATTGGTATGATGGTAATTTCTGACGGATTATTTAAAAGAAATTTCCCTGATCTAAAAAGATTTTATAAAACCGATGAATTTGGATATTCTATGGTTTATGGGGCAATATATTCACTATCGTCAGGAACAAGTCATTCAGCACAATATGGTTTGGCAGCGTTGTTAAAAGCAGCTAATGATGGTGATTTTAATTTTGTGGAAAATGTAAAAGAGTATGGTGAGAGAGCTAAAATAATGAAGAAACTCTTTACAGAAAACGGATTTGAAATAGTGTATGATATGGATGAAAATGAACCATTAGCAGATGGTTTCTATTTTACCTTCTCATATCCTGGAATAGATGGTGTAAAGTTATTGGAAGAGTTACTTTATTATGGAATCAGTTCAATATCTCTAGCAACAACTGGAAGTGAAAGAATTGAAGGTTTGCGTGCTTGCGTTTCTCAAATTCAAAGAAGTCAGTTAAAAGATCTTGAAGAAAGATTAAAGATTTTTAACGAACATCATAATTAAAATTATAGCCGGTATTTATTATTTCCGGCTTTTTTGTTCTTTTATAAGTTGAAGCTTTACTGTCAATTAAAATGAGAGTAATGAATTGCTATAAACCTGTTGAATAACAGGCTTCAGATAAGGTTATTTGCCCTTAAATCTGATCAATAAATAGTATCTTTGAACGCGTTTTAAAAATAATAAAAACTAAATTATATAATTATAATGGCTAAAGTTAAAGGAGCAATTGTAGTTGACATCGAAAAATGTAAAGGTTGCGAAGTTTGTATACCTGCATGCCCAACAGATGTTATTCTTCTTTCGGAAGATGTTAACGGTAAAGGATATCATTATGCATATATGGCAAACCCTGATGCATGTACGGGTTGCGCTAATTGTGCTATTGTTTGTCCGGACGGAGTTATTACAGTTTACAGAAAAAAAGTAAGCTAATAGTATTAAATTTTTAAAGAACTATAATAATGAAAGAATTAAGATTAATGAAAGGCAACGAAGCGGTATCTGAAGCAGCTATTCGTGCAGGTGTCGACGGGTATTTTGGGTATCCAATTACTCCGCAATCAGAGGTTCTTGAGTACCTTATGTTAGAAAGACCAGAAAAAAGAACAGGAATGGTTGTTCTTCAAGCAGAAAGTGAAGTTGCTGCTATTAATATGGTTTATGCTGGTGCTGGTGCTGGAAAGATGGTATTTACGTCATCTTCAAGTCCTGGTATTAGTTTAAAACAAGAAGGTATTACATATATTGCTGGTGCAGAACTTCCTTGTATGATTTTAAATGTTGTTAGAGGAGGACCTGGTTTAGGTACTATCCAACCTGCTCAATCTGACTATTTTCAAGCTGTAAAAGGCGGTGGACATGGCGATTATAAATTAATTGTTTTAGCTCCTGCTTCTGTTCAGGAAATGTATGATTTTGTTCAATTAAGTTTTGATTTAGCATTTAAATATAGAACTCCTGTAATGATTCTCTCTGATGGTGCAATTGGCCAAATGATGGAAAAAGTTGAGATTGGAGAGCAAAAAGTTAGATTAACCGATGCTCAGGTAAAAGAAAGATGTCCATGGGCAACTACAGGGAAAGAAGCTAACCGTGAAAGAAATATTATTACTTCTTTAGATCTTGATTCTAATAAGCAAGAGCAATTTAATCATAAACTTCAGGCGAAATATAAAGAAATAGACGAAAATGAAGTTCGTTTTGAAGAAATTCAAACTGAAGACGCAGAATATATATTTGTAGCATACGGTACTAGTGCTCGTATTTGTCAAAAATCGGTTGAATTGGCTCGTGAGAAAGGTGTAAAAGTTGGTTTATTAAGACCAATAACTTTATTCCCTTTCCCTCATAAAAGACTCTTAGAACTTAGTAAGCAAGTTAAAGGAATGTTAACTGTTGAGATGAGTGCTGGACAGATGATTGAAGATGTGAAATTAGCTGTTGAATGTAATATTCCTGTGGAGCACTTTGGTAGAATGGGTGGAATTATTCATTCACCAGGAGAGGTTGTTGAAGCTTTGGAACAAAAATTTTTATAGGAGGATAAAAAATGGCTGAAAATATAACAAATAACGATATAGTAAAAGAAGAAAATTTAGTTTATAAGAAAACTGATCTTCTTACTGATAAGGCGCTTAGCTATTGTCCAGGTTGCGGTCATGGAACTGCACACCGTTTGGTAATGGAAGTAATTGAAGAACTTGATGCGCAAGAGGACACTATTGGTGTTGCACCTGTAGGTTGTTCTGTTCTTGCATATGAGTTTATGGATATAGATATGCAACAAGCTGCTCACGGTAGAGCTCCTGCTTTAGCAACTGCACTTAAACGATTATATCCTGAAAAATATGTATTTACATATCAGGGTGATGGTGATTTAGCTGCTATTGGTACTGCTGAAACAATTCACGCATGTAACCGTGGCGAAAACATGACTATTATTTTTGTAAATAATGGTATTTATGGAATGACAGGTGGTCAAATGGCACCAACTACATTGCCGGGAATGAAATCTTCAACTTCACCATATGGTCGTGATGTTGAAACAATGGGTGCTCCTATGAAAATGACAGAGTTAGTTGCTAATTTACCTGGAACATACTATGTAACTCGTCAGGCTGTACATACTCCTGCTGCTGTTCGTAAAGCGAAAAAAGCTATTCGTAAAGCATTTGAAAACCAAAAACTGAAAAAAGGCCTTTCTTTTGTTGAGATTGTATCGAATTGTAACTCAGGGTGGAAAATGACACCACTTCAATCCAACGAATGGATGGTTGAGAATATGTTTCCGTTTTATCCTCTTGGTGATATTAAAGTACCTGAAGAATAAACCTGAATTCATTCCGTCCCGATAATTATCGGGACTAATTAAACTTAAAAAATTAAGAAAAATGACTGAAGAAATAATTATAGCCGGATTTGGTGGACAGGGAGTTCTTTCTATGGGTAAAATTATGTGTTACTCAGGGATTGTTCAAGGACAAGAAGTTACTTGGATGCCTTCATACGGACCAGAAATGAGAGGTGGAACAGCCAATGTTACTGTTATTATTAGTGACGATAGAATCAGTTCGCCAATTATTAACGAATTTGATACAGCTATTATTCTTAACCAACAATCAATGGATAAATTTGAGAGTACGGTTAAGCCTGGTGGTACATTAATTTACGATCCTAATGGTATAACTCGTCATCCCGAGAGAAAAGATATCAATATCTATCGTGTTGAAGCTGCTGCTGAAGCTGCAAAAATGGAAACAACTAAAACTTTTAACATGATTATTTTAGGTGGATTCTTAAAAATTAAGCCAATTGTTAAAATGGAAAATGTTATCGCTGGTTTGAAAAAATCATTACCAGAAAGATATCATCATTTAATTCCTGTTAACGAGAAAGCAGTTAAAAGAGGTACTGAAATTGTTCAGGAAGCTCAAATATTGAATTAGAGAATAATAAAATAATAAAATATAGATCCGCTGCTTTTAGTAGCGGATCTTTTTTTATCTAAAAATTGACTTTGCTTATTTGTAACAAATTATTACTTTTATTCCATATTTAATTATAAATTCATTTTTATTATGGGTAAAAAGATGCAAATTGATGCAACAGATCGTAAAATATTATCACATTTAATAAAAAATGCACGTACTCCGTTTTTAGAAATTGCCCGTTCATGCGGAATTTCGGGAGCAGCAATACATCAACGTATTAAGAAATTAGAAGAAGCGGGTATAATTAGCGGTTCTAAATTTACAGTTCAACCAAAGGCTGTGGGATTTGATATTTGCGCCTTTGTAGGAATAATGCTCGATAAAGCACATATATATAATAATGTAATAAAAGAAATTGAGAAAATCCCTGAGATTGTGGAGTGTCATTTTACAACAGGAAACTGGTCACTTTTGGTTAAAATATATTGTGTAGATAATCAACATTTAATGAATGTTCTTGTTTCTAAGATGCAAAATATTCCGGGTGTAGCTAAAACAGAAACATTTATTTCTTTAGAACAAACTATTGATAGAGAGTTTAGTATATAATTAAAGGCTTAATAGGATTTCTATTAAGCCTTTAATTTATGAATGTGCTAATTACTCGTACCTTAATGCCTCTATAGGATTAGTACTACTTGCTTTTAGCGCTTTGTATGTTACAGACAATAAGGCAATAATAATAGCTATAAGTCCACTAATAATAAAAGGCCAAATTGTTAAATCAATTTTATACGTAAAATTGTTCAGCCAATTTTTCATAAAATACCATGCAATAGGCCATGCAATTATATTTGAAATTAAAACTAGTATTAAAAATTCACGGTTAATTAGTTTTATAATCGAACTAACAGATGCTCCCATAACTTTTCGAATACCGATTTCTTTTGTACGTTGTTCTGCAGTAAATGAGGCAAGACCAAAAATACCCAGACATGCTATTGCAATTGCTAATCCTGAAAAAATTACAAACAGCTTGAAAAAACGCTCTTCAGCTCTATATAAGGCATCCAAATCATCCTTATAGAAAGATGGTGCATATTTTATCTCAACGTTCAGATCGTCCCATTTTTCTTTAATATATTCCAAGGTTTCGCTGGTATTCGATGAGTTTATCTTTATGATCAACCAATTAACCATACCATGATTTATAAAATACATTACTGGTACAATTTTACTACGTACTGATTCGAAATGGAAATCTTCAGCAACACCTATAACTTGTCCTTTGCGGGGAACCCATTCTCCAGTTGTAAAATCAATTTTACGTGATTCAAACATCTTCCCCAAGGGCTCATCCCATCCAAATTCTTTAATAGCAGCTTCATTTAATATAAAAGTAGAATTTTCATCTTCTCTTATATTTCTGTCAAAACTTCTACCTTCAACTATTTTGTTTCCTAAGGTCTCAAAATAGTCATACTCAACTGTAACATACTTTATGAATTTATTACCATCGTATTCTATGCCTTCAGCAGTATAGCTTAAATTGGACGAGAGGTTGTATGTAGGACGTTTGCTAGAAGCTGTTATGCTTTTAATATTTGGATTCTTTAGTAATTCTTCTTTAAAAGTTTCATACTTTTCTGTTCCTGGACTACGCATTAATACAATATTTGATGGATCAATACCTAAAGGTTTATTCTTCATATAGGACCATTGTAAGAAAGCAATTAAAGTACACACGATAAGAATAACAGATATTGAAAATTGAAAAATAACCAGTACTTTTCTTAAGATCGAACTGGATGATGAGTTTTTAGATTTCTTTTTTAGCGCATTGAGGGGTTTGACAGAGCTTAGAAAAAATGCTGGATAACTACCAGAGAATATCCCAATTACGATTGCAATAACAAACGTCAATAAGATTATCCACAAATTATTCATCCATACAATATTTATTTCCTTTCCTGCAATTGTATTAAATGCAGGCATAAGAATATCGGCTAAAGTCAGGGATAATATCAATGAAAGAAAGGTTATAATGATTGCTTCTCCAATGAACTGAAAAACAAGGCTTAATTTCCCTGCCCCCAATACTTTACGCATACCTACTTCCAATGATCTTTTTGCAGAACGTGCAGTGGCAAGATTCATATAATTTATTGAAGCAATGAGCAGTATAAAGATTGCTATTATTGAGAATATCATAATATTCCTGTAATTCCCATTGGTTTCAAATTCGAATCGCGCATTTGAATGTAAATGAATATCCAATAAAGGTTGAATCAATAAATCAGGATTAAAAGTTCCTTCATCTCCTCGCATTTGTCCGGTAAAATCTTTACCTTTTTTTCGGATTGATTCTATGGAAGTATTTTCAGGCATCAGTATATAGTTTAATCCCGACATGTTGCCCCAATCAGTTAATTGCAAATGTGTTAGTACATTTGGGGCAGACCCCATGGATAGCATGATATTAAGATGAAAATGAGAATTCCTTGGCATGTCTTTAATTACTCCTGTAATCCGAGACGGAGTTTCACTTACATTTGTCATAATGTGAAGTGTTTTATTAATAGGATTTTCATCTCCAAAAAATTTCTTTGCAACGCTTTCTGTTATTACAATTGTATATGGCTCGTCTAACGCTCCTTTTGGGTTTCCTGCTATCCATTCATAGGTAAATACATCAAAAAAATCTTTATCTACTAATGAAATCTTTGACTCATAGAATTTTTTATCTTCGTATTCAACATAGTAAGAAGAAGGATATCCAATCCTAACAAAGGATTCAATTTGATTAAAATAGCTCTCGAATGATTCCTTTAGCATATATTCTGTTATGACTTGAGCTACCTTATCCCCATTAGGTCTTTCAAAATTATAACCTACTCTGTAAATTCGCTCAGCTTTTTCGTGATAGCGATCGTAACTCAACTCATCAATTATATAAAAAGTAATTAAAAGGCAGGCTGTTAATCCTATTGTTAATCCTAAAAGATTAATTATAAAATAACCTTTCTGCCTGATTAAGTTGCGAATTGCAACGATTAAATAATTTTTTATCATAATGTTTGATTTCTATTTAAAACACATTTTTCTCATTTAAATAACTATTATTCAGGCATATACAATAAGGTTTATATTTACTCGTATCTTAAAGCCTTAATAGGATTAGTGCTACTTGCTCTTAGTGCTTGATAACTTACCGATACTACTGCTATTATTATTGCAAGAATTCCACTTATAAGAAATGGCCAAATATTTAAATCAATCCGATAAGTAAAATTATTAAGCCAATTTTTCATAAAATACCATGCAATTGGCCATGCGATAATATTAGAAACTAAAACTAGTTTTATAAATTCCTTATTTATTAACTTTATTATTGTTGTTACTGAGGCTCCCATTACTTTCCTAATTCCAATTTCTTTCGTTTTTTGTTCTGCAGTAAATGATGCTAATCCGAATATGCCTAAACAT
>DAOWGM010000046.1 GCA_030637515.1 Bacteroidales bacterium | reverse complement strand
GCTTTCTATAAATTGTTATATTTTTTCCCAAATATCTTTTGGAATTAAAACAGGATTGAATTTATCTCATGCACAATATTTGGATGATGGTGATGAGCAATTGGTAAAACCATATCGAAAACTCAAACCGGGTTTTGTAACGGGCATTGTATTTAATTCTAAGTTAAACGAAGTTCTTTCTGTGCAAGTTGAACTATTATATGCTCAAAAGGGCTTACGATTTGAACAACAACCCTACAGTAAAAGTGTAAATTCTATGAATTATTTAGAATTACCACTTTCGGGACACTATAAAATAGCAGGAACTACCTTTTCTGAATTTAATGCATTTATTGGCGGTTATATTGCATATTGGACGGATGGAAAATATAAGTATACTGAACTCAGCTCAGGAGAAACGGATGTTCAAAAAGTTGATTTTAATAATCCGGATTATAAGTATAATCGGATTGATGCCGGAATTTTAGGCGGGTTTGCATACAGAATAAATAAAACTACATTATTCGTAAGATATTTACACAGTATGGCAGGAAGTTCAGAAATTAATGCTGATGCATTGACAAACAGAGTAATTTCGATAGGACTAATCTTTCTTGTTATTAATTAATTTGTTCACAAAGCCATCGGATGACTCTGTATATTAAAATTGCAGTTAAAGATTTAGCTTATATTAAATTAGTTTATGAAGTCATCCGATGACTAATAACTCGAAAAGGAGACTTCTATCTATGGTCTTATTGTTTAATTTATAACACCTTCATTTTTTTAATAATTTGAAATCGAAAGGAATATCTGATTTTTTTATTGTTATTAAAATGATATACCTTTGACCTTTATGTTTAACCAAATTTTATAATTATGAAAAAATTATTTGTTTTATCAATTGTATTATTATTTGCATTTAGCATGAACGCACAACGATTTGGTGTGCGATTAGGCGGTAACTTTGCAGGCATGATGACTACGCTCGATTCCAGAGGTACTTCAATTGCTCCCGGAATGACTGTAGGACTTTTGACTGAATTAGGACCTAAAAGAATTTCTTTAAGAGTAGAAGCAAATTGGGCACAAAAAGGATTTAATTTAGACAGGGATGATGATCTTACTGCTCTAGGACTTGGAATCTTAAATCAAGCAGGTAGTATTAATTATGATTATATTGAGGTTCCTGTTCTTTTAAAAGTAAAAGTGTTTGGCCCGTTATATGCTTATGCAGGGCCTTATTTTGGCTTTGCTTTAAAAGCTGAAACTAAACTTGATAAAGTAACTATTGATGGTGTGGATCTTACAGATCCTGAACTTACTGCTCTTGGGATTGTTAAAGATCAAGATTTATTTGCCGACGATTTATACAGAAAAACTGATTTTGGTGCTGCAGGCGGTATTGGTGCACAATTTGGATTAGGACCTATACACCTTTTTGTTGAAGGTAGGGCAACACTTGGATTAAGTAATCTTTATGATACAGAAGGTGAGGCTTTTAAAGCTCTTGTAGCGTCTAAAGACTTATTATCGGATGATAACAAAAAGAATATGGTATTTACAGTTGCTGTAGGAATTTTATTAGGAAAATAAACATTATTAGTCATAAAAATTAACCCTTCAAGTTAAATTTGGAGGGTTTTATTTTTCTTTCACATTAATCTTCAATTCACAGCCTACATTCTTAAACAGATATTTTGAAGTTGCTTACAATATAATGCCTAATTTCTGTTGTGAAAAAAAACTACTGCTATGCTGCATTAAAAAGATGTATCGTTGAGGCTGTTAAAATTACGGTCGAAAAATTTTAATAAAATTCAACATCCTATAAGTATAAAAGGCCCGACACCAATTATTCCAAATACACCAATTCTCCTGTTAATTTAACAATAAAATAATGCTTAATTGTTTTCTTTCAAACATTGTAAGATATATTAATATTTTGATATTTGATTAAATGTTCTATATTTGCTTTATGTTTAACTAAAATTAAATTATTAATTATGAAAAAATTATTAGTATTATCGATAGCAATGATTTTTGCTTTTGGATTAAGTGCTCAAAAAATTGGTGTAAAAGTCGGATATGGAATGTCAGGATATCTTATAAATTATTATTCTCCTGATGGTTCTGCTTTAAGTACTGGTTTTAGTGGAGGTATTGTAGCAGAATTAGATCTTAAAATTATTGGCATAAGAGCTGATGTTACGTTTAATCAATTAGGGAATGATTATGATTCAAGAAATGATTCTGATGAGGATTGGCCCTATAAAGCTGTATCTAATATTGATTATAAGCAAGATATTAATTATATAAACGTTGGTGTCAGTGTGAAAAAAGGTATAGGACCTGCTTACGTATTTGTTGGCCCTTATTTTGGTTATGCAATTTCATCATCGCAAACAACTACTATTACACCTGCGGTGGGTGATGCACAATCTTGGACTTATGATATCTTCAGTAATCCTGATGAAACTTGGGATTATACTAAACCATTTTCTAATGATAATAACCCTGGTGGTGACGGAGACCTTTATAACACAATTGATTTTGGTGCAAATTTTGGATTAGGAGCTAGTTTTTCAGGTATTTTTGTTGAAGCTACTGCTAGTTATGGATTCATGAACTTCATAAACACTAGTAGCAAGTATTACGAAAAAACAAGTTATGCATCTAAAGATGACAAAACTGCTGTAATCACTGATGATGCGAAAATGAATAATCTTTTCTTTGGCCTTTCTGTAGGTTATATGTTTGGATTTTAAATAATATTTTATATTATATTTAACCTCCGAGTATTTCTCGGAGGTTTTTTATTTTTACCCTATGTTTAAAGTCTCTGTTATTTTGCCGTTTTATAATGCTGAAAATACTTTACAAAGAAGTATTAATTCAATTCTAAATCAAAGCTTCATTGATTTTGAACTGATATTGGTAAATAATAACTCAACTGACGGTAGTAATAAAATTGCAGAAAATCTTACAAAAAAAGATTCTCGTATAAAACTTTTATCGGAACAAAATCAAGGGGTTGTATTTGCCTCCCAAAAAGGCTTTGAAAATGCTAAAGCAGAATTTGTAGCAAGGGCTGATGCTGATGATGTTTGGCATCCTGATAAATTAATATTGCAATACAATTACCATGTAAATAATCCGGACATTGATGTCGTAAGTTGCTGTGTTAATTTTGTCGGAGATGTAAAAAATGACGGTATGCTTACTTATGTTAATGAAACGAATCAATATTTAACACATAATGAAATTGTACTAAAACGCTTTTCTGAATTGCAAGTAATAAACCCGACATTGATGTTCAAGAAAGAAGTTGCACTAAAATATGGCTTCTATAGAGAGGGTGACTTCCCGGAAGATTATGAACTGTTCTTGAGATGGGTTGAAAAGGGTGTGATATTTCATAAGTTACCGGAAACTTTACTAGACTGGTATGATTCAGAAACTCGGTTAACCAGAACAGATAAACGCTATTCTTTTGAAGCATTTTATAAAGTAAAATCATCTTATTTATATCGTTACCTGAAAGAAATTAATCCGTTTTTTCCTAATATTGTTGTTTGGGGTGCAGGGAAAAGGACAAAAAAACGAACGAAGTATATAAAAAATTTGGGAATTAATATTGACTATTTTATTGATGTTGATAAAAATAAAATAAACGCTAAAGATGTCATTTCTTATAAAGATATCCCTGAGAAAGGGCAAATGTTTATTGTAAGTTTTGTTAATAATCGTGGGATGAGAACTGAAATAAGAGATTATTTGCTTTCAAAAGATTATGTTGAAGATAAAGACTTTATTATAGCTTAGGCTAATACTTTAACCTTACTTGAGCCTTTAAGTGTCATGTTTTCAAAATCAAAGTCAGAGATCAAATTTATTCCGGGCGTTTTACCGATCTCAATACTACCGTATTTGTTATCAATTTTTAGGGCTTTT
>DAOWGM010000156.1 GCA_030637515.1 Bacteroidales bacterium | reverse complement strand
TTACCTTCATCATAAACAGCAAAAGAAAAGCATGTAATAAATTTAGGTGTTGCTTCAATATCAAAACCAACAAATTCTTTCTCTTGAATAAGAGCATAAAACCGCATGACTTTTTCAAATCCTGGCTGAACAGTTATTTCTGTATTATCTACGAGAAGATTTGGATCATCAAGAAGTTTCAGTGCTTTGGCAAAGTCTGCAATCATTGTATAAAAATGTACAGGTTTTCCAGTAAATGTAGTGAATGATGGATGGAAAGAAAAACCTATAATCTTGCCTGCAAGTTTATCTTTAAGATGAGGAAAATCTTTAGCGTGATAAAAAGAACCTCGAAACTTTTGAATCGAATCAAATCGAGGTTCGTCAATCAGCAACCTCATTGCAGTATCACCAAGTAACATGATTAATTTTCCTGGAAATTCTGCAAGTTCATTGATTAAATTGTTTTGAAGTTCACCCCATTTAGGGTGCCTCCAACCTTTAACTGTCCAAAGCTTATTGACATTATTTTTAGGTAACTTTGCTTTGCATGCATTAGTCAAATAAATCTGGTACCTAGCTAATCGGACTGCTGCACAAATACGATTAAATTGTGCTCCGACTGGTCCCATAAAAGGTTCAGCCTTGAGTATTTCAATATCATTTGGAGCATCACCAACCATTGCAATAGTAGCTGTTTTAATATTGTCTGTTGGAGGACATTCAATCGCGAGAACATCAAAAGAATTTTTCTTCTGATCTTGTTCACTTGTTTGATCTTTTGGTATTTTCATTATTTATATCCTTTAAAAGCAAATTTAATTCTTGCCCAAAAATTCATTGTCTTATATAATAATAAATTATTCGACAACTTTTTTATAACTGCTAAGTTGCTTATAATGATAGCGTTGTTATCTTCATACTTTTGTTGTTTAAACTTCTCTAAAAAATCAAGCGGTTCAACATCCATCAATACCTTATCCATCAATACAAAATCCCATGTAATAATACCATCACCACAATCAAACCATTTCCATGAAGAACAAATATCTGAATCTTTAGTAAAAATAGTATTCTCTCTAAGTAATTTTACTAATACGTTTTTTTTGATATATGCTTTCATATCATATCCTATCTTTTTTAAGTTGTCCAGGATTAGGCGCACGAATTTCTTGTTTACAATCTAAACAAAGATAACTTTTTATTCTCACTATATTTGAACTCAAGATACCTACAGCAAAGTTATAATTTGCATCAGCCTTATAACCATTTGGCCAAGTCTTAGTAGCAAATCCTATTTCTAAAGGAACAATGTTTTTATGTAAGCAACAATATTGGCCTTTATCAGGTAGCTTTTCTTTATTCATTATTTTCCCTGATTGATACTTTGACATTTTTAAGTATTCCTTTAAAAATAGTTTTGTTTTTTATTTTCCTTTTCTAATACAATCCCTTATCCCATTATCATGTGCAATATAGCATATGTCTAGCCAATCAAAATCACCAGGATCACACGATTTTACACATTGAATATATTGTAATTGATTTTGCATATAGCAATTATCGTCTGCTGAATATGCATTAAATGATAATGATATCAACCAAATGCATAGTAGTAGTAGTAATAACTTTCCCATTTATCTTCTCCTCTTATGTCATTTATTGAATTATGTATATATAATGATTTATATTATTTTTGATTATATAAGTGTTTCCATTATTTCTTTTTGATTTTCCTTCCATTCATTAAATAAGCTTACAATTAATCTTTTGAGGTCAAAATTCTCTTGTGCTATATATAACAGCGAAGGAACACTATTAATCATATTAAGCAATATTTCTTCTTCTGCTGGAGATGGTCCTTCAGTTTCGTAAATAAGCTTTAAACTTCCTTGTGGAATATTCAATGTCAATTCGATATTTGCTAAATTAACACCTGCCTTTACCCACAGTCTAATGATTTCTCTCGCTGTTAGTTTCATAGTTTTACGCTCATATATCAGCATCTAAAGATTCTTCAGCCTCTTCATCAATAGCTTGAATAAGTTCATCTTGATTGTTTTTCAGAAAATATTCTTCTAAAACATCATTTTTGATTTGAACATTCCCATCCCATATACCAATTTCTTCTACTACAGTTTCCCCAATAAAAATTCCAACAGATGGATCAGGGGGAGAATAATGAAATGATTTTATTACTATTGTTAATTCAGCATATATTTCAGCCATTGCTATACCTCCATATTATTATGTGCTTGTTTGAGGTTTAAACTCTTCAAGCAATTTTGCTAAATCGCCTATGCAGGAAAGAAGTTGTTTTTTAATCATTTTATTTTTTTCTAAACGGAGATTTCTCTTCCAATTTTTTAGTATTCTTTCACCTCTAACCACCCCATCGGGCACATAACAAGCTAATAAAGCAGAACTGCCACCTTCCCGGTCATCCTTTGTTAGTGTTTCCTTGACCGCCTTGCAATATCCTAAAGTTTGTTTATCCATCTTGCAGCATCTCCATCTATTTTCGGATTATCTGAAACAATAGGCATTTTTCCACAAAACGGGCAAGGTAATAAGTTTTCGTCATGTATTGTCATTTATTTCTCATTATACGATTTATTCTTTTTGGTAGATGCCCACTTTTACAAAACATCATCTTTATTATATATTTCTTTTTCGATATGAATATTGTTCGCAATCTGCAAATGTAAGCTTTGGCAATAATGATCATGGTTTCTGTTGCTTTGATCGCGTTTTTCATCTTGCGAAGATCTATATTATTTCTCACAAATTGTTCAATCTTAGTAATAGAATAATTTGTTGCATCTTCATAATAATACCATGATGAAGTAGTATCGCTTGAAGATGTATCTCCAATGATACAACCCATTGTACAACAACTACAATTTCCAAAACATGCTATCATCAATATTTACCTATTATTAAGATTTTATTTATCAAGTAATCGCACTAAACAACCCATCCTATGATTATATTTTTGACCAATTAAGGCATTGTCCATCCAATTAATCATTTTCTTATCTCCAATCTTACATATTCCATTTAACCATCCAGATAAGTTAGATAAATCAGCAGCACATTGAATATCAGTAATAGTTTCCATACCGCCTTCTGTTGATTCAAAATAAATGAAATTTTTCATAATAAATCTTTAGCCTCCTAATTTCAATCGTTATGTTTCAAAAGTTAATAAATCATTCTTAATTAAAGCCCACTAACTTCAGCAGAAATTCCTGTATAATTCTCTAAGCGTTGATAAAATTGTGGAATATATTTCTGTGATTTATCACAGCCAATAGGCATCATTCGAGCTTTAGCAGCAGAGATTAAACAATTTCCTGAACCAGCAAAGGGGCTTAAAAAGATCGTTCCTGGCCTACTTAAAGCCTTAAGGAAATAATCATAAAGTTTAACTGGTTTTTCCCATTGATGAATACGTTGAGCAGAATTTGATGAATTAATATTAATAGCACTTAATAAACTCGACGTATTGAACTGAGCATTACCTTTACGAAACAGTAAATACATTTCCCAATTACTAACTAAACTTCTTTTTGGTTGATTAGTACTTCCACCATTCTTTGTCCACGAACCTGGATGTTGTGTTTGAAATCCGATACTTTCAGCAATTTTATTTATTTCAATAAAATATTCTTTCCCTGTCCAACACAGTACCCAACTTGCATCAAGCATCTTATTATAGATTAATGGTAAGTAATTAAAATAAAATTCATACAATTCTTTCTCTGTCCAATCAGTTGCTTTGCTGCTAATACCACTTGCTTTACCATAATTTTCATTAAAATTAATTGCATAAGGTGGATCGAGTTCAACTAATCCGACAGAGTTATCAGGAATTTTATCTAAGAAAGTTTTATAATTTTCAGCAACATAAATAACACTAATGTTCTGAAGAGCTTCTTTCTCTGCTTCAGTAGCTAAATTAGAATTAGGTTGATCAGCAGCAGCTAATGGAAGTTTTTCTGTGAGATTATTTGTAGTAGGTTTTGATTTTTTAGGTTTTTTAATATCTGGTATAACACCAGATTGTAATGCTTTCAAACGATCTTTCTCTTCATCAGAGAAACTATCCATTCGTTGAATCGCAGTAGCTTGATCACCAAGTGCTTTATAAAGTTCTCTTGCACGACCTTTAGTTGTCTGCTCCTTTAATTCTGGAAAGATTTTTAATGCTTCAGCAAAAGCCAGATCAGTAGACAAACCACCAAGACTACACTGAAGCCTTTTAGCAGTCTCACGATAACCCCAAGATTTACCATTAATTTTAGCAGCTTTTACCCAATAATTATAGAGTTTATATTTGAGTTCTATTTCTTCATGCCAAGCAAACTCTTTGCGATCCATATTAGAAAGAAGCTCAATCAAAAAATGATCATCTTGAGTAATTCCAGAAACTACTCTTGCCTCAATAGTTTCTACATTAAGACTTTCAATAGCTTTTAATCTATGAAGACCATCAATCAATACATTATTTTCATCAATGAGAATTGGTGTAAGCTGCCCAACCATTGTAATTGAACTTGCTAATGAAGTAATATCACCAACCTTAGCTCTAGCACGATCTTTAATAACAATGTCAGTAATTTGTTTTTCTTCTACTTGAAATAATTGCATTTATAAATCCTTTAATTATTAGCAAATTGTTTTCTGATTAACTCGATTTGTTCTGGACTAAGCTTTGCTAAGGCAGCATTAGCAGCTTTAGTCGGATCTTTTGGTTTACGTCCAGCAGTTTTTCTTGCTGCTTTCTTCATTCCTTTTTTAGAAATACGTTTAGAACTGATTTTAGCTTCATTGAGAGCAGAACTTCTGATAGTCCTAACTTTTTCAATCAATCCAAGTTGTTCAGGGTAAGACATTTCTAAGAATGAATTACAATATATTCTATCCATTAATGACATTATTAATCACCACGTTATTTTATTTCCAATATGTAATAAATGTACTGGCTTTTGTAGTAGCTCCAGCAGATGATCCTTTTGAATCTTCTTTAAATTCAAAATTAATACTTGCTAAAAAAGGTAAAATATTTGCAATTTTTATATCAGAATTATCTATTTGCCATTTTTCGAAAGTCTCAGCAGTTTCAAAACAGATATAAGAAAGAATTTTCTTTTTCTTTTTTATTGAAATTTTCTTTTCTTCTTCTATAGCAGATATTTTATCTTCTAAAATTGAAAATTTTCTTGTTAATGTGATCAATCTTTCATTTAATGAATTTAACTCTTTTTGACTTACAAACATAATAAAATCCTCAATAAAAAATAAAAGATAATAACCCAATAAACATAAAAATGTCTATATTTTAGTCCTTATTAATAGCAGGTAAAGTTAATGTCTTTCCTTTATACAAATAATCCGTGATCTCATTAAAACGATCTGCCTGAATAATTTCTCTTAAAGACTTAAAAACATTTCTAAAGAATAATGTCTGTTGCCCATGATAAAAATTCTCTTGAATTTGATGATATAGTTTCTCATTAATTCGTGCAGTTACTTTACATTCTTTCTCACTCATTTGATTTCTCCTTGATTATTTTCATTAACTGTTTCTCAGTTATTTGTGGAATACCATATTTTATTGCTTTATTAATTTTAGTTTTTCCTGCATCATCTCCAACAATTAAATAATTAGTATCCATTGTAATTGTAGAAGAAAAACCAAAACTATAATCATTAAGTAATTCAATCATTGCATCACGAGACATACTTAATGATCCGGTAATACAATATTTTATTTTAGCAGGATTTGGAATAGCTGTAAATTTAAAAACTTTCATTTCTTCAATAGCCTCTTGATAAATCATTACAGCATCAGGAAAATTAATTCTTGCTTTGATAGGTACATTAGAAGTTAATTTTCCTGTCTTAATATACTGACATAATTTAAGAGCTGACTTATAAGCTAATCCAGAAATTCCTAAACCAGCTATAAAATGAGACATATTTTTAGTTTTATTTATTAAATTAAGTTCATTAATAATATTACTAAAAATAGTTTCTCCAAGAACAGCAATTACATCATGTATTATATCATATGAATACATATCAAGTAAAGCCCAAGGTTTTGATATCAAAACTAAATAACAATTATTATTATTTAAAAGTTTTTCAATCATTGCCTCGCCTATACCATTAACCTTAATACCTTTATTAGAGTAAAAATATGCAATAGATACAATCTTTTGAGCAATACAATTAGCACCATTACATACTAAATGAACACCATTCCACTGAAGAAAATCTCCACAAGTAGGACAAGTTTGAGGTAAAGATAATAAATTAGGAGCATTAGAAGTCATTAAGACTGATCCTTTATAATCATCATTTGGATGCGCTGGTCGCTTATCAGATATTATTTTAACGATACCAAAATTATCATCAGAGCTCTCTACATCAATGATCTTGGGAATTATCTCTCCAGCTTTACCAACAGTTATCTTTGATCCGATAGTTATATTCTTATCTTTTAACCATCGTGCATTATTACCAGTAACTCGTGAATTTGTAGTACCACAAAGATCAATTGGTTTATAAATAACTGTAGGAATAACTCTACCTAAACGTGAAATATTCCACTCAATATCAATAACTGTTGTTGCTTTAATTTGAATAGGAGGCTTCCAAGCAATTGACCAACTATTTGTAGTCCCATTATTACCAGCAATCATACGGGATTTTTCGTCTTTTACTTTAATCATTAAACCATCAATAGGATAAATCTTTGCCCATTCAGCATGAGTACTAATAAGAAGTTCACCTAATAATTCAAGATCTCCATCATATTGATAATCTTTAAATAATATACCAAAATTATGCGGAACTGCTGTCATTTTAGCAGTCGGAGCCTCATGTTTCCTGGCCAACCATCCAGCTACAACATTTCTTGGATTCTTTCCATATTCTGGATTCCACTCATTAATAGGTAAAAGAAGTTCAACTGCTTGAAAGTTTCTCAAATGGAAAGGAAACTTAATAAATGGCATCAAATGATTAATATCACTTCCTAATTTACCATCACCTTCAAGAGTTATTTGTAAACCTGCTTTTTCCACTGAAACAACTGCAGCACATCCATCATATTTTGGTTCAATGGTTAATTGCTGATCGCCAAAACGCATCAAGAATGGTTTAAGGTCTTCCATATTAAATGCTTTATTAGTACCAAAGATTTGATGCTTATGCCATGATTTTCCATGAACTTGATTATAAGCTTGCGCGGTATGATAAAGAAGAGAATTATTAGGATCAAGCGCATAAAGTGCTTGCCATAAAATATCATATTCTTGATCAGTTATGAAAGGAATACCAGCAGAATAAGCTATATTAGCTTCTTCTATTGCTTTTTCAAGAGTTTCTAGATTCATCATAATAAATCTTGTAATTTCGTTATGTTCTTACGACAATACGTTTAATTCCAAATAATCTCTTTTTATATTTAACATAACCAATTTTATTACAAATATCAATTTCATTAATACTGAACCACTGACCATTAAATTTTATTGCTTTTGCTATTTGAGAAACTTCTTGAATTTCAACTTCTTTAAGAAAGCCAATCCTTATCAACAAAAGATCTCCTTTCTTATATATAACTTGTTTAGTAATCATAATTATTCTCATTTCTATTATCTATTAAATATAAAGATATTTTAGGTATTCCAATTTTGATGTATTATATTTGCAGCAGCTATTATAATTTTAAGATTTATTTTTTCTTTTTCATGAGTTGTTTTAGAATCTTGTATTTTATGTGCTATAGCAATTATGCAACGAATTTGACCTTTATTCCAATTACGTTCTCTGACTCTTTTTTGTGCTTTAGTTGCAAGTTTAGTTTTCTTTCTTTTTTTAATCATAATCATAATTTCCCATACTTTCATCAACTAAATATAAAATAGTTCTAGAAACTTTACCAGTAATTATAAAAGAAATCTCACAAGAAGGACATGATGTTTTAGATCCTATTAAATCTTCTGCAATTGCTGATGGCACAGATGCTTGATGATAATTTTTTAAATTACATGAACCAACTTTTGACTGTGCTGTAAGTTCTTCATTACAACAAGGACAAGAAAAAATAACATTATCAAACATCCCCATAATAAATCTCCTTAAACTTTTCTTTGATTTAAAAAAAATATAAGTAATTTTAAATTATATTGTTTTTATGTAAAAGAAAGTTGCTGCTCAACTAATCGTGAACTTAATTAGAGTTTGTTCATAATTGAACAGCAAGTTTTAATTATTTAAATTGATTAGTAGGGCAGGATTCGAACCTGCACGGGCCAACTATCACAGGAGTCGTGTTTCAGGCTTACCCTTTCAGTTTCACGGTCCTGATTCCCATCTCGTTGAATAGCGATTGCGTCTACCAATAGGACATAGGTCTTAATCCACGATTGCCCTAATTCCGCCACCTACTAATTATTTAAATTGATTAAGTGATTAAGTAATGCGCAAGATTTCATTTCTGGGCTGACCAACTTTGATAGTATTACCTTCATCATCCTCACCCATTCCATCACTGTAGCCAAGATCGGCGGCAAATTCCAATCCGAGGAGATCACTTTCGTCTGTCTCTTCATTTGGATCAAGACCAAGAGCAGCGAGAAAATCCTTAACCATTCGCCACATCATGTTATTCTTGTCTTCATCATCGTTTTGGAAATCTTTATAATTACCATACCATAAAGTATGAAAGATTATATCAGCATTATCTTCTCCATCAACTTCCATAAGCATCATACAACCATATCGACCAGTACGATTTGATTTAGTTTCTTTGACCTTTGTAATTCTAAGATCATATTCACCTGCTTCAACGGGTTTCTTGTCCGGAATGTCTGCAAGATTTGGGATAATAGCCATAATAAAACTCCTTTATAAGGATTGATTGAATAGAGATAAGGAATCATTTCCTCAACTCAAATTGGTTAACTTATTATAATCATTAATTATCTGCAACCTTCTCAGGAAACCATAAACCCCAATCTGGACCTATTTCTCCAATATCAAAAATTGCCATTATTTTATCTTTATCCCATTTGACAAACTTGCCAAATATCTCACCCTCAATTCAACAATCATCTAAAATTATCTTATACTTTTGTCCTGGGATCAAATTGTTTTTTTCGTCTATCATAATAATCTTTTTAACCTATAACTGTTTTGCCTGCCAAATAAGCTTTAGCAAGTTGATCGAGTGTAATACCTTCAACCTTTGGCATACTAAATACTCTCGATTTGGCTTCAAAGCTGAGCTTTTCAGTAAAAAAGATTTGTCTTTTAGTTCCTTGTGTAGTTAATAGATATGCTTCATCAAAATCACAAGCAATTAACTGACGAAATTGTCCATTAACTGCTGGATACCTGCCAACTACTTCTTGATTAGCATTCATTCGAGTGTGAAGATGTGCTGTTACAGCTACTGCACAAGGAAGTTCTTGCAGAGTTGATGTAAGAGTAGTCATCCAATTAAGTAATTGTCCCCAATGTGGCGGAGCCATACCTTTTTTCATGTCTAACTTTTTACCTATACCACTTGGAGTAACTCCAGCTTTTTTTGCAATTTCCGCGATTGCTTTAAGGTTAGCATTTGTTATACTATCAAGAACTAACAGACCACTATTTTCTGCAAGCCAATCAAATAAACCATCTTTTTCATCCTGCTGGAACTGCTGCCAGAAATCACTAAAGAGCTGTTTATTTGATGAAAAATTATCAAGAGTTATATCATCCCTTTTACCTGCAATTTTCTCGATTGTTTTTTCTCCTCCTTTATCAAACATATAATAATGAATTGGTCCAGCAGTATAAGTAGCAGTAAAATGAGTCTTGCCAGAACCTGAATTCCCTGTAAGAAGAAACTTTAAATCAAATTTTCGTTTAGTATGAACAAGTTTTTTCTTATTTGGAGGCCTCAATGTCTTTACTTCATTATTCATAACCATTTAAAACTCCTTTAAATGTTTAAACTTTTTTATAATTTAATACTAGTTTTATTAATTCTGGATCAGTCTCTGCAAGCTTAACAATTTGTTGCACAGCTTCTGTGAGTTTTGTTAATTGCCAATTATCTATAGCTTTTAACTTTTCTTCTACTTCAGTAAGAATAATTAAATTTTGTTTAATATTTTCAGAAGTAGATTTCATTTTCTCATTAAATCGTTTTTCAGTTGCAGAAAATTTCTTTTCTATTTTTTCATATTTTTTTTCTGCATCCACTGCAATAGTTGAAAGAATTTCATATGCTTTATCAGCATTAACTTTTGCTTGAACAGCCATATCATTTAAACTTTCAATACTTGTTTGAACCTCTCTTTTTTGTGCTTCTGCAATAGTTAAAAGAAGTTTATCAGACTCAAGTATTGCAGATCCTTCCTTAAGATCTTCAATAAGACTTTGTGCAATTTCACAATTAATTAGTTTATCCTCTGATAAATTACTTTTAATCTTTATTGCTTCTTTACTTTTCCAAGAAGCAGCTTCTTCAATTGTATAAACTAATTCAAATGATTTCATTTAAAACTCCTTTAAATGTTATAAAGATTAATAAACTTTATACTGATTATTCTTTTCCTTCTGCATCTGCTAAACGATTTCGCATCTTTTCATCATGTGTATCAGGATCCCATTCATCATAATGAAAACCTTGTGGTGCTTTATCAATCCAACCAAGTGGATTATTGCGAAGTCGACAAAGATCAAAATAAGTACATTGAGAGAAAAAAGCAGTACATGCTTGACCATAGCAGCGATGAAAAGATTGAAGCAGATCAGTACGATTTGTACATTTTTCTTTATCTTCTTCAAGCAATGTAATGTCTTTTTGTATTTTCTTAAGATAAAAAACTAAATCATGCAAAAAATGATCAATTGCACTTGCTCGCTTGCTGATTGTAATCGGTTGAAAGTCAATTTTACTTTTCTGGCATAAAGCCATACGATAAGTTATCTTTGGAATCTTATTATAGAACAATCTTCCAGCAGTTAAATAACCATCCGTCTGAAAAGAATTTTCAAAAGATTGTGGAGTGATTTTATAGATTGCTTTTGCTGTTTTATGATCGATAATTTCTATGCCTTCACCATCTTTCAAAATCAAATCGATTCTGCCGATATAACGTGGCAAATGAGATCCATAATGACTAAGATTAATAGCAAAAGGAGCTTCAACAGCAAGAACTTTACCATGATCAAATTCCAGGAATCTTTCCCAATATTGCTTATACATATTTGCAGCATGGCCAGGAGATTTTGGAAAAATTAAATCTTCATCTTTCCATAATGGAGCACCATCAAGTTCCCAAAGTTTATTAAATGCTTTGATAGAGGTAATGGTTAAATCCATTGCAGAGACATTTTTAGGATCTTTTTTAAGGAGGCTATATGATTCTTCTAGACCGTAATGCCAACAAGAACCAAATACAAGGTGAATGGAATTACCAGAAGGCCTTAAATGCATCATGTATTGGAACATGAACTTTCGGGGGCATCCCATATAAGTACTAAGTGAACTGTAATCAATCTTTTCTGTATAATCCATGAAAAATCCTTTCAAGGTATTAGAAATTATTTTTATTTAAAGTAGTGGGCAGGATTCGAACCTGCACGGAG
>DAOWGM010000089.1 GCA_030637515.1 Bacteroidales bacterium | reverse complement strand
CGTTTGTTTATAACTCTACGTTAGCATACATTGACGGTGAATTGAGAGACCCGATGAATTTAACACATCCTGTTACGCTTGAAAAAGGGAAAGTCCAATGTACAACTTGCCATGATCCGCATAAAAATAAATTTGATAATTTTCTTGTCAGCTCAAACAGATACTCAGCTCTTTGTTTAAGTTGTCATGATAAAGATTATTGGTTAGGATCAGGACATCGAAATTCTACGGCAAAATGGAATGGTTCAGGCAAGAATCCTTGGTTTCATACCGAGTATTCAACCGTAGCAGAAAATGCTTGTGAAAATTGTCACAACCCTCATTCAGCAGACGGCCATGAACGACTTATGAAATATCGAGCGGAAGAAAATAACTGCTTAGATTGCCATAACGGAAATGTGGCATCTAAAAATATACAATTGCAATTGAATAAACCTTATACCCATAATGTATACGGATATTACAAATCTCATGATGCTAATGAAGATGCTATTGTTTTGACGAAACATGTCGAATGTGAAGATTGTCATAATCCTCACGGATCTAGAAAATTTGCTGCTAATGCTCCGTTTGTGAAAGGTTTTAATGAAGGAACTATAGGTGTAAATCAAAGTGGAAATCCTGTAGATCCTGTTCAATATGAATATGAAATATGTTATCGATGCCATGCGGACAGTCCTAACAAATCGGCAAGTTCAATATCAAGACAGATAGAGCAAAATAATGTACGCTTAGAATTTGATCCTTCAAATCCTTCTTTTCATCCCGTAACCGGTGTCGGGAATAACTCACATGTGCCAAGTTTAATTTCACCTCTGACAGAATCAAGTGTTATTTATTGCACTGAATGTCATGCAAGTAACGGAAAAAATTCAGCAGCAGGCCCTCATGGGTCAATTTACCCACATATTCTAAAATTTAATTACTCAACGCTGAAAGATACTAAGGAATCATATCAATCTTATGAACTATGTTACCAATGTCACGACAGAAACTCTATAATCAGTGAGCAACCAAATGAGTTTCAAGCCAAAGTACATAAGAAACATATCATTGATGAAAATACTTCATGTAGTGTTTGTCATGATTCTCACGGAATTAGTAATTTACAAGGTAATTCCGTTAATAATTCAAATTTGATCAATTTTGATGTTAGTATTGTATCTCCCGTAAACGGAATGCTTCGGTTTGAAGATACCGGTTTATTTAGCGGGACTTGTTATTTAAGTTGTCACGGGAAAGTTCATAATCCGAAATCATATAACTAATGAAACTTCCATGATTTAATAAGATTTTTATCGCACAGGGAATAATTCTTTTCATGGAAGTTCCTATGTGGCCTTTGAAAATAAAAATTATAAACACATGAAACTAACTTCTTTCAGATCGAGAATAATTGTAACGGTGATCGTTGTTGTTTCATTGTTTTCTTCTTTTGCATTTTACTTGTACAGCAATTATTTGAGTAAAAGGATATATAAGAATACGGAACAGAATACAATAGAAGTGCTTGATTTGATCAATGAACCGATCAGGTTAACATACTTTCCTCATGATACACAAAAATTCAATGCATTAATCAATGACATGATCAATAATGAGTATGTGTTGAATGCATATTTTATTGATTCTACCTGTTTATTAAAATATCCTAAGAACCTAACTGAATCAGAAAAAGATTCTTTATTTCAGATTGACCTTCCGCTGTTAAAAGAAGATGTTACATTCAAGAATTTTAAATCTGAAAAGAATACCTTTTCACGTGCATTTATTCGCCTGAATAATATGCCTGATTGCTATGGCTGCCATTCTTATATGACTAAAAATTTAGGCTATGTCATTTTTGATTTTTCTTTAAATCAAACGCAAATGAATATCAATTTTACAAGAAAATTCAGCATAACATTTACCGTATTTTTGGTTATCATTCTTGGAGCATTTGTTCTGTTAATGCATTATAGATTTGTAAGAGGATCACTATCAAAATTTCAAAAGTCCATTAAGATTATAAACCACGGAAATTTAAATGAAAGGGTTCCTATTTCAAATTCTAAGGAATTAGGAGAACTTGCAAAGTGTTTTAATAAAATGCTTGATAATTTTCAAGAAACCAGAAAACAATTAAACAGCTATCATGAAAATGAGTTGCAAGATGCACAAAAATTAGCAACCATAGGAGAGATGTCAGCAAGACTGGCACATGAAATAAGAAACCCTATTATGGGAATTGCCAATGCTATTGAGATAATTGTTGAAGACACTGAAGATAAACAAAACAAACCGATATTTGAAGAAATAAAAAGACAGGCCAACAGGGTGAATGAGGCGATTTCCAAATTGTTAAAATATTCCAAATCAGAGAAATTAAAACTTGAAAAACAAGATATAAATGAGAATATTAAATCGATTGTTTTCTTTTTAAAAAATCAATCGAGTACTAATAACATAACGTTTGTATTAGAGTTGCAAACTAAAATTCCAAAGTTCAATTTTGATAAAGAAAAAATTGAGAATGCCTTTTTGAATTTAAGTTTAAATGCAATACAGGCGATTGAAGACGGAGGTGTAATTACATATAAAACGTCATTTGATAAAGAGAAAAAAACAGTTGAAATTTGCATTGAAGATAACGGAATAGGAATCCCAAAAGATAAGATCAATGAGATCTTCAAACCATTTTATACAACTAAAACTGAGGGTACAGGTTTAGGCATGGCTATAATTAAAGATACGATTGATAAACATTCCGGTAAGATTACTGTTGAAAGTGAAGTAGGCGTAGGATCATGTATTACTGTCATCCTTCCGGTTAATGTGCCTGAATCAACTATAACTCCCATATTAACGAGTCACAATTAATCTCTCTGTTTTAATAGCAAAAAAACATTTTTGTTTTATGTAAGCTATTTATTTTCAGCTTTGTAGATGGTGTGATATTTTCAACCATTTAATCATTATAGCATTTTATCATTTAGCGCAAACAATATAGACCTGTCATAAATTGATTTATTACCTGTAAAAACTTCAGTAGAACCCACTTATAATTTGTATATTTGAGCCTTTTCCTTATTTGTATATTTAAATGATAGCATCAAATTAACTAAATTTAATGAAACCTTTTAAGTTATTAGTAATAGATGATGAAAAGCTGATTAGATGGTCTTTTGAAAAAAAGTTGAATTCTAAGAACTTTAAAGTTTATACTGCCAGATCAGGTGAAGACGGTATTGAAGCATTTGAGATGGAGCAGCCCGATATTGTATTTTTAGATAATAAGCTGCCGAAGATGCAAGGCCTGGAAGTTCTTCAAAAAATAAGAGCCATAGATGAAGAAGCAATCATTATTTTTATGACCGCATATGAATCTGTTGATATTGCAGTAAATGCTATGAAATCAGGTGCTTATGAATATATTAATAAGCCTTTTTCCTTTGAAGAGATTGATATTATTATTGAGAATATTAAAGATAAGATCAATAAGGATAAAGAAATTCAATTACTGAGAAGAGAGCGGAAAGATGATATAACATTCAGCCATATTATAGGCAGTTCAGAATTGATGATGCAGAAGATTCAAATATCTAAAAAAATTGCTAAAACTGAAACGACTACAATCTTGCTTCTGGGTGAAAGTGGAACAGGGAAAGATTTGTTTTCCAGAGCCATACATAATGAAAGTAACCGAAAAGATAAGCCTTTTGTAACCATAAACTGTTCTTCACTTCCGGAAACGCTCTTAGAAAGCGAATTGTTCGGCTATGAAAAGGGAGCTTTTACGGATGCTAAAAAACAAAAGAAAGGCTTATTTGAAGTGGCAGAAAACGGCACTGTATTTTTAGATGAAATCGGTGAGATAAATCAGGCAACTCAATTAAAATTATTGAGTGTATTAGAGAACAGAACTGTTCGACGATTGGGTGGTACGGTAGACATTCCGGTTGATATTAGAATTATTGCGGCAACCAATAAGGACTTGAAAAAATCTGTTGATGAAAAACTATTCAGGGAAGATCTGTATTACAGATTAAAGGTTTTTCAAATAACCATTCCTGCTCTAAGAGAACATAAAGAAGATGTGCCTGATCTTATTAATTATTTTATTGAACACTTTAATTTTCAATTCAGAAAAAATGTTGAAGGTATAGAACCTAAAGTAAGGGAATTAATGATGAAGTATGATTGGCCCGGGAACATAAGGGAATTAAGGAACGTCATGGAACGAGCAGTAATTTTGGAATCCAATTCTATCCTTCATGAAGACAGCCTTCCCGGTGAGATCAGAGAAGATATAAGTGAAGAAAAGCAATGTCACCCCTATAATTTTATAATACCTGAGGAAGGAATTTCCTTAGATGAAATGGAAAAAGAAATTCTTAAACAAGCCCTGCAAAAAACCAATAATAACCAAACAAAAGCTTCTGAATTACTTGGTATTACAAGAGATACCCTCCGTTATAAAAAGAAGAAACACAAACTGTAATGCATCCGGGGCATATAGCCCAATTTACCGGGTTAAATAACCCGTCTTAAGAGTGAAAAATTATAAATGTGACAATTCTCATTTTTTTATGTATGATATTTAACAATCCTTCTTATGTTGTTAAGCATCTAGATAAACCCTTCCCTAATAAGCCGGTTTATAATTAATGTGTTTGTTAGTTTTATTGGAAGTATTATTAATAGCGGTTTTTGGATTAGATTTAAGATGTTTTAGTGTTAGAATTATAGCTTTAAAAGATGCTATAAATTATGCTGATCTTTTTATATAGTTAATAAAAGTTAAAAGATTAGATTTAATCATTAGAGATATAATTTTTCCTTTGGCTTGCAATTTGCCTTTACCCTAATGAAAATATTGAATATTATACAAACTTTATAAAAATTAATATTATGAAAAAATTAGGTTTATTATTTTTATTTGTGGCAGTTGCTTCATTCAGTTTCGGGCAAGGTTTAGCGACATCAGCTCACGATTTTACTGATGGAGGCGGTTTTGATTCTGATAATTGGAATACTTCTGCTTCAAACGAAATGTGTGGCCCTTGTCATGTCCCGCATAATGCGTATTCTTCATCATCTGCGCCTTTATGGAGTCATACAGCAACAACGGGAGGAGCAGGATTTACTCCCTATTCCGGTAACGGTACAACACTTGATGCTACCGTAAATGATCCCACAGGTGTTTCTTTACAATGTTTAAGTTGCCATGACGGAACAATTGCGCTTGATGCTCACCTCTCACAAGGTGGTAGTCCAACAGCAACGCTACTATCTGGTGATGCATTGGTTGGGATTGACTTAAGTAATGACCATCCTGTTTCATTTACTTATGATGGTGCTTTAGTAACTGCTGACGGAGGATTATTTGCAATAACGACTGCTTCCGGTATTGTAGGTTCAACCGGATCAATTGCAGAT
>DAOWGM010000115.1 GCA_030637515.1 Bacteroidales bacterium | reverse complement strand
TAATAAAAATCCAGGACGTATAAAAAAATAAGCGGCAAAATTGCCGCTTATTTTTTTTACTTTTTCTAAGATTATTGTAATTGAAATACAATTGGGAATGTAAATCGAACCCTAACAGGTCGTCCTCTTTGTTTTCCAGGACTCCATTTTGGTGATGATTTTACAACCCGAACTGCTTCTTTGTCCAAAGAAGGATCTACACCACGAACAACAATTACATTTTCAATTGAACCGGATGCATTAACATCAAACTGAACAAATACACGACCGCTTACTCCATTCTCTTGAGCAATAACAGGGTATTTTAAGTTCCTTTGGATGTAAACTCTAAAAGCATTAC
The DNA here is from genome assembly GCA_030637515.1 of Bacteroidales bacterium. GTDB lineage: Bacteria > Bacteroidota > Bacteroidia > Bacteroidales > UBA12077 > UBA12077. The sequence continues at coordinate 16,474 of DAOWGM010000115.1, read as the reverse complement.
TGCTTTGTCCTTGGAAAGTTGGCATATCTTCAACAACAAAAAACACTTCTGCTTCATTAACTTCTTCTTCATCTTCATTAAAATCAAAGATTTCAATTTCTGTATCCTGATCTGCTTCAGTATCATCAAGAAGTAATTCATCTTCAATTTCCACATCATCTTCCACAATATTAATAACTTCTGTAGTTTGTGGTGGAGGAGGAGGCGGTGGAGGAGGTTGATTTTGACGTGTTATAGGAATAATTTCTTCCTCTAAATCCATGTCTGCCAGTTCTCCTAAAGAGTTAAGATCTGATGGTCTTGTTCCCCATTCAAATGCCAGTAGCACCATGCCAAGAACGAATACATAACCTAATTGAAGAAACATCCCTCTGTTCTTCTCTAAATTAGCCTTATCTGTTTTTTTAACTTCCATGTTGGTTTATTTTTTGAATGCCTAAAAATAAATAATATAATAGTGTTTTTCAAAATTTAGATGTAAAAAATATAATCAAAGTTGCTTTTCGTATAAATTTTACGGATTAATTTGTAATATGTTGCTTAAAATCAGGAAATAAGTGTTAAAAAAAGTTAACTCAAATTATTCTGATTTTATGAACGAACTTTCATTAAAAAATGATCATCGGTTCAGTCCGCTAAAATAACTTTTCGTTTTGAATAAAAAAATGTATTTTCACATGATTTTATATATTTGGGGCATTAGCTCAGTTGGCTAGAGCGTTTGACTGGCAGTCAAGAGGTCAGCGGTTCGATTCCGCTATGCTCCACTAATATAAAAGCGATTGCTAAATCCGATTTGTAATCGTTTTTTTGTTAGCAAAATTCAGAATAACAATCACCTATAAATTTTTTAGGAATTTGTTTTACACAAGACATTGTTGCAAACCGAGCTGTAAGGCGCATTAAATGAGTACGCTACCGACGTTGATTGTTTTGCTAAATTTTTTAAACATTTTAATATTAATTAATTGCGAAAAGTAATTGATAATTAATAGAGATTTATAACTTTGTTATTTTTAAATTTTTTACTCAATAAAAAAGTAGGTATTAATGCAAAATGCTAAGAACGACAAAAGGATTTCAGAAGTGAAAAATCCTTTTCCTGGCTTGCGTCCTTTTCGAAGAGACGAGAATCATTTATTTTTTGGACGTGAGAGTCAAGTAAGCGAAGTGTTAGATAAGCTTATTAAGAATAAATTTATTGGTATCGTTGGCAACTCAGGTATTGGTAAATCTTCATTTGTTAATTGTGGTATTCTTCCAAAATTAGAACAGGATATTAATGAAACCAAAAACAAATGGCATGTCGTTAATTTTCGACCGGGAGCCGGACCTTTAAAACAAATGTCACTGGCTCTGAAAGAAGAATTAAAAGTTACAGGTCTTTATAACGATGATACAGATGAAGAAAAAGCAGTTGATACTTCAGATAAAATGTCTGAATTAGGACAAGAATTCTATTCAACGACAGGAAAAAAACTTTTAATATATATTGACCAGTTTGAAGAAATATTTCGTTTTCCTGAAGGAAATGAAGCCGAAAGTAATGAAATAGCTACTTTCATAGAAATTATAATAAATTCCATAAAAAAAGCTGATGAGCCTATAAGTTTTATTATTACCATCCGATCTGATTTCTTAGGCGATTGTTCACGTTATCCTGAATTTACTAAAGCAATTAACAACAGTCAGTTTTTAATACCTCAAATGACGAGAGAGGAAAAGCGTGCTGCAATTGTTGGTCCTGTGGAAGTTATGGGAGCGAAAATAGAAGATCAGCTTATAGATACAATTCTGAAAAGTATTGGTGATAGACATGATCAGTTACCTTTAATGCAGCATTGTTTAATGCGTTCATGGGATTATTGGCAATCTGTAAAGGTTGGTAATGAGGCAATTAGCCTTTCTAATTATGAGGCAATTGGAGGAATGGAAAAAGCTTTATCAGTTCATGCAAATGAGATATTTAATGAGCTTGATCCTAATAAAAAGAAAATTTGCGAACGGTTATTTAAATGTATTACAGAAAAAGGAGCTGAAGGAAGGAGTGTTCGACGACCTACAAGTATCAGAGAAATTGCACAAATTGCAGACGCCGACAAATCTGATATCATCGTAATTGTTGAACATTTTAGAAAACCAGGACGTACCTTACTTACTCCGTCCAGCGACGTTATTTTAACCGAAGAAACAATTATTGATATTTCACATGAAAGTTTCATGCGAATTTGGGAAGTTCTAACAGAATGGTTAGAAGAGGAACATGAAGCTATAAAGGAATATTTACGTATTGCCGAAGCAGCCGAAATGCATCAATCAGGTAAAGGTGGATTAATGAAGTCTCCTGATTTGCAAATGGCATTGAACTGGCAACAGGAAAACAATCCTTCAAAAGCATGGGGTATAAGACATCATAAAGCCTACGATCGTACCATGCAATATTTGGCTTTTAGTGAGAAGAAATTTATACAAGAGCAACGTTTAAAAGAAAAGTTACAAAAGTTGAGATTAGCAGTATTTAAAACCATAGCTGTAGTTTTTGGACTTGGAGCTATTGTTGCACTTGCGTTTTTCTTTTATGCTCAACAACAACGGAAAGAGGCTATTAAACTTCAAAAGGTAGCTGCTGAGCAAACAGAGGTGGCAAAAGAGCAGGCAATAAAAGCAGAAAAGAGTGCTGAAGATGCTTTAAGACAAAAACAAAAAGCCCTTATTAGTGAGCAGGCTGCTAACGAGCAAAGAAAGGAAGCTATTCAGCAAACTGAGTTAGCAAAAAAAGAGAGACACTTTGCAATGGAGCAGAAAGATAAGGCAACTGAAGCGCAGCAAAAAGCATTGGAATTAAGATTGATTTCTATTGCTCAATCTATGGCTGTAAAATCTCTTCAGGAGTCGGATCAAATACTGAAATGTCTTTCGGCACGTCAAGCATATAATATTTTCAGCAATAATGATGGAGGGGAAAGTGATCCCGATATATTTAGTGCTTTATACTATGCCGTTAAAATGTTAAAAGGTGATGATTTCAATACTGCAAAAGCACATTTTGATAATGTACGCTCAATAATTGCAGCAAAAAATTCATCATTCTTATATTCTGCAGGTAGTGATGGACAAATATTCAAATGGACTCAGAAGGATGAAAAATTTACTAATGAATTAATTGATTATGAAGAAGGAAAAGTTCATAAATCAATGGCAATTAGTGATGATAGTGAATTTTTAGTTGTTGGAGGAAACTATCCATATTTGAAATTAATCAATTTAAATGAAAAGGGAAAGCCAGAGAAAATAAAAATTCCAACAAGAGGTGTTCAATATCTATGTTTTACTCCGGATGGGAAAGAGATAATATTTTTAGGTTCCGAAAATAGAATAATGAAATGGAACACAACTGAATTAAAAGAAATAGCGCAATCAAGTGTAAAAATTAATACAATTGATATGGATCCGCAAGGTGAAAATCTTGTTGTAGGTCAGGCAGAAGGGAAAGTTCTTTTGATTGATTTGATAAATTATGAATTCAAATCTCTATATGAATCAGATACAAAGGCAGACATTACTTCGGTAAAATTTAGTGATGATGGTAAAGTTCTTGCAGTTGGTGATATGAATGGTGTTGTGAAATTAATTAATCCACAATCAGGAGAGGTTGATATTAAATTGTCAGGTCATACTGCAATGGTGAACCAAATTTCATTTAGTCATTCAGGTAAAAAACTGGCTACTGCAAGTTTTGACCATAGTGTTAGAATATGGACTCTGGATGATCTTTCTAAACAACCTATAATTCTTAATGATCATAACGATTGGGTTTGGTCTGTTGAGTTTAGCCATAACGATAAATATTTACTTGCAGGTTGTCGCGACAATTTAATCAGAACATGGCTGCTTGATATTGATAAGATGGCAAGAATAATCTGTAAAGATGATCAGGTAAATAGAAACTTTACTGGGAAAGAATGGGAAGATTATGTTGCTGTCGATCTTGATTATGAATGTACATGTTTAAAAAACAAACCAGAAGTAAGTAATGTTGTCGAACCAAAAATCGATACATTATCCAGTGCAAGTATTAATTAAACAATATTTTTTTAGAACAACCTCATTATGACATTAGTATCAAAATTTCCAAATTTCCTGAATAAATTAATCGCAGGTAAAATAGTTCTTATATCTGTTTTATTATTACTTTCTTCTTCAGGCTTTAGTCAAAATTCATGCGCTGAACAACTTGCTAATGCTGAAAAGTTGTATGAGTCAGGACAAATTGATAAGGTCGCAGCAATGTTAGAGCCATGCCTTGAGCAAGGATTTTCAAAGGATGAAAAAGCAAGGGCTTATCGATTGCTTGCGCTTTGTAACTTGTATTATAATGAGGATAAAGAAGCTGAAAAAGCATTTTTAGAACTTTTAAAGGCTAAGCCTGAGTATAAAATTAAAGAATCGGATCCTTCAGAGTTTGTTAACTTGCATAAAGAATTTCGAACCGTTCCTGTTTTTATTACTGGGATTAAATTTGGTGGAGGATTCACAGATATTTATAATATTGAAAATTTTAATGATATAAACAGTGTAGAAAGCGAAGGAATCTACACACCTGATTATGCTTATAGCATAGGATTAAGTTTCGAAACACCTATTTTAAAAGAATTGTCTGTTGTTTATGAATTCTATTACAACACATATTCTTATAATTACAAAAATGTAGTATTAGATTATGCCAATATTTCTTTCGATGAAAGTATTTCTGGCGTTGATATTCCATTAATGCTGCAATGGAATATTCTTTCTGAAGATTTTGTGCCATATGTAAATATTGGTTCTTCATTAAATTTTTTGATTTTATCAAAAGCAAAGTATACTAGAAGAGACAATGAGGGAACTGAATATAGAGAAGCTGAAAATTTGGATTTAGACCTTACTGATTCCCGTAATAGGTTTAACTATGCATTATGTGCAGGAGTTGGATTCCGATGGAAAAACATTATCGGTAATGGATATTTGACATTTGACATTCGATATTCAAGATATATGAACAGCATAGTCGATCCTGCAAACAGAGCAGATAATCCTGAAGTGATGTATTCTTTCTTGGTTACTGATAATGTATTTAAAGTTCAGAATACTCAGTTTTTAATTGGATATAAATTACCTTTATATATAGCAAAGTATAAAGGGAAACCAAAAAAGTAAACAGAAATTATTGATTGATATATCTTTAAAGATTTAACCTTCTGTTTGTAATTAAGTAAGAACAGAGAATGTCTCAAGACCTAAAAACTCATGATCAGCAAGTAAGTGCAGAGAACCAGCAGTCGGTAACTCAGCAAAAAAAGATTGATCCTGTTGCTCAACTGAAATGGTTAAATAACCAACAAGTTGACCAAGGCTGGGGTGTGCCGGCACAAATGTTTGCAAGAGAAGAGGAAGAATCAGAGCAAACTGAGCCAGAGATTCAAATGAAATCAGGCAAATCTTTGAGCACAGATATTGAAAGTGCAATCCAAGCACGTTTTGGAACTCCAACAATACAAGAGAAAGGAATGCCAATTAACAGCGATCCTGCATTGGAAAACGAAGCCGATGTAATGGGTGCAGAAGCTGCACAAGGAAAAATGGCTGATGTAACTGGGACTGGAAATGGAGTTCAGAGACAAACTGATGAAGAGACTACTGAAGAAGAACCAGAGGCTGAAACAGAAACTTATATTGTTACAAATTCAAATGCTGTAATAAGAAGTGATACAGAACCTCATGATGCAGTTACAACAAATAAAATTCCTTTAGGTACAAAGATTACTGTTATTGATACTTATAAAAAGAGATCACGAGTACAATATATTGCAGATGCTAATAAAAATTATTGGACTTCTACTTCGAATATTGATAATATTGAAGCAGTAAACGATACTAAATTGTATACAGCATTTTACAACGATATTGCCATATATTCAACTCCCGAAGGCGATGCCTCAGAAATTGTATTAGAAGTTGATAAAAAGTATTCAATTTTAAATAAATGTGAAACCAGTAAAAATAAGTTTTATGAAGTCAGAAAGGATGGAGCTGAAAACCCTGTTGGCTGGATAAAAGATTACGAATACGTCTTGTATGGTAAAGATACAACTGATAGAGAAGATAAATTAAAGAAATTCAAGGATTGGCTTGATGAACGATTAACAGAAGCTGAAGCGAAAACTGGAGATGAAAAAATAAAGTTTGTACAAGGTATTTTAGGATTAATTGAAAAAGAAAGTGAAAATATTGCAAAAGATCCTCCTGTATATCCTAATGTCGATAGTTTAGACAAAACTCCTTCATATAGCGAAACTAACAATCCTGATCTTAACGTAGCAGTTCCTCATGAGCTAATTTCTATAACAAGAGAATTTATAAATATTACTGAACTAACTCCTGTTGCAGAAGCAACGGGAACTACAGCTATTGAAACCACAGTCTCAGAAACTGAAACTGCAGAAACAACAGAAGTTGAAACCATAACTGGAGGATCACAACATAGCGGTAACGACTGGAATACAAGGCTTGGAGCACCTCAGTACAGAACACAAAGTGATAACATGTCGATTCCTGAAGCAACATGTAATGTAACCACAATGGCAATGACCTTAGAACGATTAGGGAATAGTCGTACTGATGTTATTGCAGCAATTGATACAAAGTTGAAAAATGGAGAAGAAAAAACTGATGCCGAACTAAAAACTCTATGGGAAGAAAAATCAAAAGTATATTTAGAAAGAATTACAACGTATGCAGAAGAAAAGGATGCTGAAACGGCTGCTGAAAATGATAAGAATTATCTTAAATTGAGACAAAATAAAGGAGGAGTAGTTGGAAAAGAAGATGAGCTTTCTAAAAAGTTTAAAGAGATTGCTCAAATGGAGGATCTTGTAGATTTTTATATGTATTTGAAGACTTCTGATTTAGGAAAAAGATATAATATTTTTACTGATTCATACAATGATCTGGTACCAGAAGATATTAATTCTGCTGCTAATGATAAATACAAGACGGAAAGAATAGATATTGGAGCTGATGGTAAGCGTTTTAGTACAGAGCATCGTAATAAAATTAAGAAAACTCTTGATGCTGGTGGTAGTGCAGTTTTGAGTGTATACCATAAAGGAACTGGAACAAATAGTCATATTATTTCTGTTCAATCTATTACATCTGAAGGTTTGTATGTTGATGATCCTTATGGAGGACATGCTCAGGACTATATTAAAGGGAGTTCTGGAGATTTATTTAAGGGGAAAGGAAAGACTGGAAGTAGGTCAAATTATGAATATAAAAATGTGCCACATTTCAATAGTAATGAAACTGATTACACAAATAGAGATTTTACCGCAAAAGCAGGACAAAATTTGGATGATGATGAATCAAGAGGTGATTCTGTTTTATTAAAATACAAGATGATTAATGATAGTACAAGTGAATTAATTAACTACATTGTATTATATGAAAAGAAATAGTTTAGTGTTTTTATTACTATTGGTCAGTTATACAGCTTTTTCTCAAAAGGTAGAAGATGATCAAAATGAGTTGAGAGAAATTTTTTTATCATTACCTGACAGTGTTCTTTCGAATAATTTATTTGATTTTTCTAAAGTCAAAGGGCATAAGCTATGGGAGCTATATAATAAGGAGGAGTTTCAAAGAAGTAATACTCTTCCAACTGATCGTATTTTTGGTTATTTGGATATTCTTTTTAGGAATGATACTATAAAGGTAAATAGTTTAATTGAAGTGAAAAGCAATTTAATAAGAATTATGGAACCTTATTCAGATGCTATACCAACATATGATATTAAGCTATTTAAAGATAATCAACAAATTGTAGCTGTAACATTAAAATCATCAGATCATGCTACTACACATACTGATGAAATAGTTTTTTATAAGTATAAGAATGAAAATTTTAAAGATGTTACTTATAAAGTGTTAAAGAGCTTCAATTATTTTACAGATAATTATAGTGATTCTACCATTAATATATTAAATAGTTATTATAATTGTGATCTTAGAGGTGATGATGTAACAAATAAAGGATTGCTCTATACTTTTACAAATAGTGATACGGTAATTATATCTGAAAGTTTTTTCGATTATTTTATCGACCCAAATGAAAATCCTGGATTTGATGAAGAATATTTTGACGGTGAGTTTTTCACCAAAAAATATATCATGGATAAAGGAAAACTTAGGCTTGCAGAGTAAATAAAATTTTACAAATACGCCACTTCAACTTTTCTGTACTCCTTTTCGTTCTTTAGTATTTGTTCGTACATCTCAATGTTTTTTTCTTGAGTATTTTCAATTATTGAAAATGGAATTTCGTCGTAAAAACTTAGATTGTCGGCAAATTCCGAAGGATCAATCTTGTATATTTTCACATCCGTATTGGCAACAAGTTTAATTTCTGCTTCGTAATCAATTAATAAATCTAGAGTACTTAATAGTGTATCTTTCTCAAAACACTTAGCAAGTACATTATTTATAAAAAGATTCACTTTTCCTGCATATATAATATAATGGTAGTTGTATATATCCAGATTGTCAATATTTTCAATTTCATCTCCGGTAGAAAATTGCAATGGTGTTACATCGTCGGTTAAATATTTAAGTATTTCACCCGGAATGGCAGAAAATTCAGGTATTTTCTGAAGATATTTAATAATCTCAAATTTAAGAGTTGGCATTCCTTCCTTATCTTTTTTACCACTGGTTTCAATTGCTTCAATTGCTGCTTTGCTTACAATTTTGGTATAATCCTTACCAAATATTTCTTTATTTTTAAAATAAGAATCTTTGTCGATAGAGTATACGCTTAAGGCAGAAAGTTCAGCTAACATCGAATCAGGATTAACCATGTTGGCAAGCAAAATAGGTAAGTTGTTATCTTTATTAAGCGTTTCAATTTCCATTATAGCACAAGCCTTTGTCCATGGATTTATCCACTTATAATCGCGCTGAATAATGTCATAAAGGATATCTTCAACAGGCATCTTTTCTGTAGTAAAAATGCTTTGCATTTTTTTCAATCTATCTTCATTCGATAATGGACGAATTAAAGGAAGAATCATTGGTTTCATCTCATCTTTAATAATAACAGAAGCCAATTCAAGAGCAAAACTTACCTCTTCGTAGTTGCTGCTCCAAAGATTTTTTCTAATTAGTTCAACCGATCCCGGATTATAAAGTAATGCAAGTAAATTAAACAGACTTTTGTAGTTGTATTTAATTTCAACTTGTAAAGCTTCTAAAAGTATTTCAGAAGCAAAACCCTTCTCCAAATCAATTAAAAGAGATGTATTCCATACAATGTACTTACAAACCTCTTCCAGCTCATGTTTAATAATCATAGCTTTACTTTCAGGAAGAAGAAGGTTGCACTTGCTTAGAGCTTCCAGGGCTGCCGAAATAATATTTTGATTAGTGTAATTTAATTTTTTTAGTAAATATTCTACTGCAGTTTCGCTACCAATATCACCTAAAAGGCGAACGATTTTAACCTGAACTTTTTCGCTTTGTCCTGTTTCATAGAATGCATCTTCTAAAATGCTAATTGATTCCTCATCCGTATTAACAAGGGCTGAATAAGCAGCATTACTAAGTTCTGCAATTTCCAGTCGCTCAATAATAGATTTGATTGTAGCACGATCTGTAACTTCAGAAGCCGAAATAATAGCATTCTTAGCTACTGGTAATTTTGGATCACGAACTAACCGTGCAAGAATATCTTTTTGTTTATCTTTTTCAGCATGCAAAGCTAAAATACCGCCATAAACTCGTTCTATATCTTTTTTTGATATTGATAATTGCGGAATATAATATGGCTTTTGCATTTTTGTTTTTAATTCATCAAATCTGCTTAAAAGTTGTTCGATTTTGTCACGATTTGGTGAAGAAGGAAAATATTTTGTCTTTGAAATTTTTAACATCTCATCATAAATCTCTAATAAATAGAGTTTAATAGAGCTTATAAGTCCGGCACGTTGCGTAAAAACATCTTCAGACGAAGTTAGCTGACTAAAAAATCCTTTTGACTTTACTGGATTTATTAAATATAGAAGATTCACAACTCGGACAATTTTTATACCTGAGAAATCTTTGATTCTTTGCATGGTATTATATACAAAGGATTTTTGAGCAACCTCCGTTTTTTCTTCTATGTCTAATCTTTTATGCAGTGCCGTTTTATAGTTATTATAAACCAGGAATCTGTTAAGAAAAATAAGTACAATAACGGCGGCTGCATTTATTAAAATGTATCCACTGTTATTTCTTAAATCAAGAATAGGAATAAGATGCTTGGCAACCAATGATGAAATTCCGATTCCCAAAATGAAACCATAAAAAGTACTTTTTATATAATAATCATTTTGGTTTTCTGAATCCAGAGGCAGATATAAAGAATTAATTATAGGATAAAACAAATTAATAAATGAGAAATGTGAAAAGACTAGAAAGAGCGAAGCAATTATAGGTATAAAGAAATAGAATTCATTGCCTTGTGAAATTTTGAAATAAAAAGTATTAATTAAAAACATAGCACAAAAAACCAGAACTACAATTGGTAAAAGAATTAATTGGATTTTCACACCAAATGAATAATACGCCTTCTCTTTAAAAAAGAATTCAAAAAGAATACTAACAGCAGAAAAAATCGCAACAGAAATAGAAAAAAGATTGGTTAATTGTACTGTAGTACTATTGCTAATAACGTTAATTTTTATATAAAGGCTATATGTAAAAATCATTGCAAAAGCAGCTAAAGCTGATATAACAAGTATTGTCGTAAAATATTTCTTGGTAAGTAATCTAAATATATTTTGCTTTACTCTTATTTCTTGTAAGCTATCAAGAATTGCATTTGCATTCTTTTCTTTTCGAAAAAGAACGAACATAAAAAAGATGCTCAATAAAATAAACCCAAATGATGTGTAGTGAAAAGTAAGATAATTTAATAGATTGCTATTTGATATATGTATAGAGCTAATTAGTAAAATGCCTGCAACAAGAATTCCAAAATTGCTGGCAATATTTGATGCTTTTTCAAGTTTTTTTATTTCACCATTCTCAATTCTAACTAATATTCCTCTAAGTGAAAGAATAATTAGAAGATTTACAGAAATATTACATCCAACTAACTGTGGTAAGTAGAGTGAATTTCCTAAATACACAAAATTATAATACGAGAATGAGAGTATGCCGATTAGAATTATGTAAGTATACGTTACAGCAATCCCAAAACGAAAAGCCCTTTGAAGATAATTAAATATCATAACCATAAGCAGACCTGCTATACTTGTATAGCCAAAAACTAAGGCAATATCCTGTGTAGAACTATGGTCTTCAAAATAACTTGCAAATAAATTAAGATCAAAAACTGCTTTTCCAAGTAATAAGAAAAATACAGCAATAAATATTCTTGACATTTTCGTTTTCATGGTAGTATTCTTCTAATCTTAATTATGCGTATGAGATTATTTTTAAATAATATGAAGTTTTTGGTCCTTTATTCATTCAACGAATAAGCTATGAATAAAAATAACACATTTACTTTTTTTCGATAGGAATATTTTCGTTTATCTCAGGTTTAATTGTTTCCAATTTCAAAGGTTTAACTTCTTCTGCTGCCTTTTCCCCTACAATTTTTTTTGCCTGTTCTTCATCAACTTTCCACCATAAAAACCCTTCTTTAAAAAATGGATATTCCAGTAAAAGAATCCCTTTCATAACCTTTCGGCCACGTTTGTTAAATTTATAGTATCCATAAATATCCATGTCAACTACATTCCGCTTTCTTGTTTTTAGTTTTGTATAACCTAAGGCATAACTTCTTGCAATACCTTCAATAAAATATTTTGAAGGATAATTTATTTTCTTACCTTCAATTGGAGGGTTGATATGCATAAACGACAGACTTCCTCTTGCACTTACTATTAAAAACCAATTCTTATGATATTTAAATGCATAAACGTCATAAGCTTCGCAGTTTTGTGTAGTACCGTAATATCCAATATGTAAATTGGATAAATTATTTAAATAACTAATAATAGCAGAATCTTGAACATTACCACTTGTTGATGTAGAATCTCCCTGTGCTACAGCACTGAAAGGTATTGCAATACAAATAAATGCAGCAAGAGTAAAAGTAATCAGGTTTTTCATATTCGACTTTTAGAGTATTTTAAGTTGTAAAAATATTTTTGTATGAAGTTTAAAAAACATGCAAATTAAAATAATTTTTTGATTAATACATTATTTGTAAAAATTGTAAGTTTTTGAATTAAAATATGGATTGATTTTATATGTTTTTAAAAAATAGCTAAAAGCCTATATACGGTAAGGTTATTTTTTTGGAAAATCGTGAGGCATAAATAATTAGCAGAATAATAAGTTATAACATTAACATTTAAGGAGAAACTACTTTATTATATTCGGAAACATGTTATGCAACATGTTTCCGAAAAACAAACAAGATTAAAAAGTTAAAATACTTGAAGGACATAGAATCCGTGTTTTACAAGGGACTGTAAACGGCTTAAATATAAATAAATAAAATGAAAAATAATTCTGATTTTAATTTGGGCAGTGAAAATATTTTTAGTTTATTTGAATTAAATTACCCAGGGAAGATATTTTTAAAGAAATTTATTAGCCAATGATGTTTTATGAGAAGAATTTTTGTATTGTGGATATTCGTATTCACATTTTATAGTTTAAGTGCGCAGGAAAGTATTTTTGAGGAAATAAACACAATCCTTTTAGATTCAAAAGACAAAGAAGAGAAAAATGATGCTTCTCTTCTATCTGTTGATTCATTAAAGCAAAGTGAAGCAAAAGACTCATCACGTTTAAATGCGAACCTACAAGAACTGCAAAAGGCTGACACTGTGCTTTTTGAAAAAAGAATGATAGAGGTAAAAAAACCACTTTCATCAAAAAAGTTGCAGTCAGAACTAGCTTGGTCTAAAGAATACCAAATTGTAAATAACGTTAGATATGATAAGGAACATATGCTTGATACAAGTTATCAGGTCTTTGGATGGCACCCATATTGGAGTGGGAATGCCTATGAAAGTTATAATTTCTCTTTACTTTCAATGATATCGTACTTTTCTTATGAAGTAAATCCTGAAACTGGTTTTTATAATACAATTCATAACTGGAGACAAACAGCCTTAGTTGATTCTGCGAAAAAACATAATTGTAAGGTGCTTCTTACCCTTTCAAATTTTGGTTCAAGTAATAACAGAAAATTTTTGAAATCAGCAGCTGCAAAAAAGAATCTAATTGCTACTGCAATTACCTTAGTTCGTGAGCGAAAAGCCGATGGTTTAACTTTAGACTTTGAGAATGTTAGCACAAAAGAAAAAGCACTGTATTTAAATTTTATTATAGACTTAGCAACAAGTTTGAAATCAGAAAACGAAGACTATTTGCTAACTATAGCGCTTCCCGCAGTTGATTTTGAAAAGATTTATGACTTTAGCCAAATAAATTTATATGTTGATTTTTATGTGATGATGGGATATGAATACCATGGGTCTAATAGTCAGATAGCTGGACCTGTAGCACCATTATCTGGAGGAGGTAAGTGGAAAGGATTTACACTTGAAAGTTCTGTAGATGAGTATCTTGCTAATGGAGTTCCGGCTGGAAAATTTATTATGGGAGTGCCTTACTATGGAGCAGAATGGATAACAAAAGATCTTAAATTTCCTTCGCCAGCAAAATCATTTATAAAGTATCATTCGTACCGACAAGCAAAAAGAATGTCCGGCAAAAAAATGGGAGAGCTTGATGAGGCCAGCATGAGCAAGTTCTATACGTACAGTGATATGTCATCTAACTATAGACAGTTATGGTTTGAAGATACTATTACCTTAGGTGCTAAGTACGATTGGATAAAAGAAAAACAAATTAGAGGAGTTGGAATTTGGGCACTGGGTTTTGATAATGGATATGACGAATTATGGAAACTTTTAGCCGATAAATTTGCATATAGCGATAAAGAACTAAAAGAAATAAAAAAAGCAAGACATAGCATTTCAATAAGAAGATTATTAGGTTCAGTTAGAAGATTCGTTAAGAATCCAATGTCTATTGTTAAAAGACCGAAGGCATTGCTTAGACTTTTTGGAGGACTAACAGGTATAAGTTTGGTAGGACTTTTCTTAGTATTTAGATATGGTCGCAAATTTAAAAGATTATTCAGACTTATACTAAAAGGAGGAGTTTCAGCTATAGTAATTCTTGTGATAGCATTAGTATTAATATTTTTTAGATATTTTGATTTTAGAGAATCAATGTTTTTAATTGGAGGATTTTTGCTTGGTGGCGCATTGTTCCTTTTTTTTACAAGAAGGTACACCAGCGAAAAAGAACTGCCGTAATAATTGCGAATTAGATGATAAACAATGTAATGTCAGTAATTGCTGACAAACTAAACGAAAATTTAAATAACAGGTTCTCTCAATCAAACGACCTAGTTCTATTATCATCCTTGAATAATTTAGATGATGAAGGTAATACAGAGTCTCAAAATAAACTGTTATTAACGATAACTAATATCGAACAGGAACGATTGTCGAGGGTTTCTCCATCGAGGTCTTCAAATAAACCTATAAATGTTTATTTGTATTTAATGCTATCATCTAATTTTCAACAGAGCAATTACGAAGAAGGATTAAAATTATTATCAGCAGCAATAAGCTTTTTTCAATACACTTCTGTCTTTAATCATAATAACACCCCTGATTTAGATAGTAATGTAGAAAAGTTAGTGTTTGAAATGATAAATCTAAATATTCAGGAATTAAGTCAATTATGGGGTGTTCATGGTGGCAAGTACTTACCATCGGTATTGTATAAAACAAGAATGGTTACAATTACTGAAGATGTGATTGAGCAATCATTTAACATTGGTGGATTTGGATCGGATGTATCTTCTTAAAAAATAGATTTTTGAAAAATTGAAAAAACATTGAATGATAAACCTTAAGTTTCAATATAAACAACTAATAAATATTAAAGTAAATCATAATTACTATCCTGAAGGTAATTCAAGTGATTTTTATATTGTTCCTACACCTCGTACCGTTAAACTAATTGACAAGATGTCTATGTTGGTTAGAACGCTCGATAGTGAAATTCATATATTATTCGATGCTTCAAAATTAGAACTTTTACATCATAGATTAAGCAATAGCAACGATTCTGAATCAAAGCTTTCCTTTATGTTATTTGCCAATAATCCATATTTTGTAAATATTACAGATATACCTGTTGATCTTAATAATAAAATTTTCTATTGTTCAAATAAAAATATCGGAATAAATAAAACCGGTATTTTGCATGATAATGAATATGTAAGTGAAGAAGATCTATACAATGTTGTTCCTCAAGAGCTTGAAGATGACGAGAATTTCAGTGTTAACTATAAAATAGCACTTGAAAATGGTGAGGTTGAAGAAGAAATGCCTGTAACACAAATAAACAATGGTTTTCAGGTTGATGCAAGCAAGTTGTTAGAGGGGCATTATAAGATTTTTGGAAACGATAAAGAGCTATCATCTTTTATAAATATAGGATCAAAAACCAAAGGTTCACCTGTTGGATTTATTGATATTTTCCTGAATAAGAAAATAAAACAGGAGATGTTAAAAGAAATCGATAACAATGAATTAAATACTTATAACTATAAAATAAATTTTAATTCAAGATCAATTTATTGGAAATACATTGTAGTTCCAACTTATTTGAAAAGAATAAAGGAATTAGCTCTAACATGCCAGAAGGGTAAAGAAAAATTGGATTTTGAAAGTGTTGGAGACGAAAAAACAGCTGATAAAAAGGCAATATCATTTATAACAAAAAAGCCTGTAAAATTTAGTAAGTTTTATGATTACGAAGTTCAGCTAAAAAAGAAAGAAGGCGCAACAGGAGGAAAAACACTAATTAAAAAAATGCCCTATGCTCCATTCGACCTATTAAAACCGGTTAATGAAGATTATTATTTATCAGAAATATATGTTTACATATAAAATGTTTTTTTATTATTTATGTTTTTAATTAAAATTAATTATTTATGGCACAAACTTTAGCAACACCTGGGGTTTATATCGAAGAAAGGAACGCATTTCCTAATTCGGTAGCTTCAATCCCGACTGCTGTACCTGCATTTGTAGGATATACAGAAAAAGTGGTCAAATCTGGAGAATCATTAATTAACAAACCCGTAAGAATTTCTTCTTTTTCAGAATTTGTATCGGTTTTTGGAACAGGTTTTAAAACAGGTTTCAGTATTCAGGAAATTACAGATTCAGCAAAAGGTTTTGACTTTTCAGTTGATGGTAAGTTCTACAGCGTAAACCAAGAGAAAAAAGCAAGATTCCTTCTTTTCGACGGAATTCGTTTATTCTTTGAGAACGGAGGTAGCACTTGT
>DAOWGM010000064.1 GCA_030637515.1 Bacteroidales bacterium | reverse complement strand
GGAGCTCGACATAGTCATTTAGATAATGGCGGCTATTCCATTGACCAGAAAGAAATGATAAACACAGATTTAACTCCAGAAATTGTTGTTGACAAACTATTGGATGAAGAGGCTATAAGACAAACACTTTCGAGTATTGCTGTATGTTTCTTTGCCCGAGGAATATATGGTTTAGATCTGGTAAGTGAAGCTATTAAACTCCTTGGCTATAATTATGATGATAAACAACTTTACGAAATTGGAAAACAAATTCATTTAAATAAATATAAGTTTAAAATGCGTGAAGGATTCAGTATTGAAAAACTTGAAATTCCTGAACGAATTTACGAAACTGTTGATCCTACAGGAAAAATCACAAAAGAGTTTATAAATAAAGGACTGCAATATGCAGAAAAATTAATAAATTAGAATTACTGTACCGCATAGTTAACCTGCTAATTTTTTTAGCAGGTTTTTTTATTTGACATCGCATAATAAATCATGTAAATTTACGTATTAGATAAGCATTCTATTTTTTACTCTCTTCCGCAAGAATACTATATATATTTTTTTACCCTAAAAACTTCGCTATGGAAAGTGCTGCAATTGAAAGTTTAGTTTTTGCTCAAAAAAGCAAAACCGAGTTAATCGATGAGACTATTATTAGCCTTCAGAGTATGCTTTATGAAACCTTTTCTAAAAAAGGAGACCACACACTAAAACATGAATTTCCAATAAATACATTAGCTGATGATCTTGGAATAAAGTTAGATAATGTTGTAATCTATATTGAAAGTCTTAAATCTCCAGAATTATCAATAGAGGTAATTCTCGATATTTTTATTAAGAATTCAAATTATGAATTAGGAACATACTCACATATTTTTAATGAAGAAGGAAACTTAGTTGATGAGTTATTAGTTATTAATTAATAACCACCCTCAAAAAACAATTCTTCTTTTAGTTTAGTTATTTGTTGTTGGGCGTATGTATAGTAATTTTTATTAATTGAAATCTCAGGTTCAATAACCTTTTCATAGTATTCAATTGCCTTTAATTTATCATCCAATTTATCTTCATATATAGCTGCAATATCAATAATTACCTTATTCTTTTTATAACTAATCCAATACTCATTAATTAGATCCACTTCCAGTGCTTCATTGTATATTTCTATTGCTTTATTAAAATCATTCAAAGCATAATAATTTTTAGCAATACTTTCTTTTATTGAAAAAATACTTCCATTATCAGTTTGTAAAATTGCAAGGGCTTCCTTATAGAAATATGTGCTCGAATCTATTTGCCCCATTTCTGAATGAATATAACCAAGATGTTGAAATATTTGTAAATCCATTAATTCTGATTTTGCAATATCTAAATACTGTTTTGCTTTTTTGAATTTTTTAATTCTAAAATAACACACTCCAATACTTTTTGCCAGAAATTCATCATCGGAATCTAAACTATATGCATCTAAATATGCCGGGATAGCTCTAAAATTATGATTTCTCATTACATGAATATCACCAATTTGAACATACAATTCTTTACTTGGATCAATTTTGATTGCCTTATTTAAATATTCTATCGCCAAATCAAATTTTTCTATAGCAGTGTAAACTCGGGAAATATACTCGTATGATTTAATATCGGTACTATCTAACTGTATAGCTTTTTGCAACCATTTAATTGCTTCCTTCCTATCCTTTAGTTTTATACTACAAAGTCCTAAATTTCTTGCAAAATATCCATTTGTTGTATCATTTGAATATAAGTTAAATAGTATGCTTGCGGCTTTCTCATACTCCTTTTCTTTCAAAAAATAATTACTCAACCAAATACCTGAATAAATATGATTTGAATCAGCAGTTAATATATTCTTAAAGATTTTTGCAGCTTCCTTATCCCTATCCTTTTTTGTTAATAAAGTACCGTATTTTGTTAAGTAATCAAGATTAAGAGAATCTAATTCTATAGCTTTTTTAATTGAACTAATTGCTTGTGGAAATTTATATAATAATTTAAATACTATAGATTGCTGGTAGTAATATTGAGCATTATCAGGATATTTATTGATTAATTCTTCACTTAACCGTAAAGCCTCCGTATATTTATTATTAATAATAAGTAAGTTTAGTTCATCAACTTTTGATTGTGTTAAACCATTTAAACTATATAATGCAAATAGAAATAAAATTATAATCTTTTTCATATCATGTTATTATTGATATTTTAACTAAATAAAAAACAGCTTACGATATTGTAAACTGTCTTTTAATATTTTTATTATAGATACTCACTATAAACCAATTTCGCTTAATTTCTCTTCTATTTTTTTAGAAACATCTTCAAACTTCTGTTCGTATTCTTCATCATCAGCACAATCAGCAAGAGCTATCCATTTAGTACTCCATGTCATTGCTTCTTGCATTAATTCCATGTAACGTGTTGCTGTTGTTTCATCACCAGGATTGTTTAAATAATTGTCGATTACGTCAATATATTCATCAACCCACTCTTCGTAATGTGCTAAGAAGTCATCACAGTTATTAATTTCATCACTTAACTCTTTTTTATCCGAAGTTTTATCCTTGTCAGATGAACTTCCGCATGATACAAAACCAAGAAAGCTGATCAATGTAATTAAATAGATAATTTTTTTCATGTTAAATTATTTTAAGGTTTACTCAAATTTAAAGAATTATTTCTGAAAAATAAACCAAAAAAGAATTTCTTCATTTTCACTTCATGTTATCACAATAGATTTGTTTTCAGAAATAGAAATGAATATTAACATTCAATTAATTATTAACAAAAAATCAAAACTATGAAAGCACAATTTTTGATCAAAACGAAAGCCATTAGAAGGTTTATTACAGTATTTGCAATTATGATGATTACTGTATTTTTTATATCATGTGAAAAAAATGACGATGTAAGCGCTGGTGATGAAAATGCTGATATTATTAATGAATCCTATGCATCTGAGATGTTTGATGAAGTAGAGGATCTCGGAGATGAAGCAGTTGATTTTCTGGACAACACATCAACCAAATCCGCTTTTGAGACTGATGGTATTGGCAATTATAACCGTCTAAGTCCTTGCGCAGTTGTTACTCGTATTTACGTAGAAGATTCAGTATTTGTAACTATTGATTTTGGCGAAGAAAACTGCTTATGTAATGATGGTCGCGAGCGTCGAGGTAAAATTTACATTAACCATTATGGAAGTTACTGGGGTGATGGAGAAACTGAAATTGAATTTTCTTTTGAAAACTATTTTGTCGATGACAATCAAATAATAGGAAATAAGTATGTATATCGATATATGAATGAATATCAGCATCGTATAAGTGAAATCATTTCGGATGGTACAATTATTCTTGCAGAAGATGCAGGAACAATTACCTGGCATGCAGAACGTGTACGAGAAGCTATTGAAGGTTCAGAAACACATTATAAATATGATGATGTAATTGAAATTACCGGTACTTCAAACTCTACACTTGCTGATGGAACTGAAATAACTTGCGAAATAACTACACCTCTCGTTCGAGATAATAAAGAAGGATGTTTCAGATATATAGTTTCAGGTGTAAGAGAAATAAAGAAAGGTGAAGA
Organism: Bacteroidales bacterium; assembly: GCA_030637515.1. Taxonomy (GTDB): domain Bacteria; phylum Bacteroidota; class Bacteroidia; order Bacteroidales; family UBA12077; genus UBA12077. The sequence goes on along the minus strand of DAOWGM010000064.1, from coordinate 11,859 downwards.
AGAAATTATTATAGATTATGGTGATGGAACTTGTGATAATCTGGCTGAAATAACACGAGATGGTGTTACAGAAGTTGTTGAAATAAAAAGAAAGCGTAGGTTTTAATAAAGGTTAGTATTACAACCCTTGTCCCGGGGAAAGTGTCAAAGACACTGCTTTTCGGGACAACTTTTGTTTCAATAAATAGTTTTCTTCATTTTCACTTCATGTTCAGTATATATATTTGTAAAAGAAATAAAATCCGATTACGGAGATAAGATTAAAAGAAAAGTAATAAATTGTAAACTTAAACCACAGGAGGTTATTATGAATTTAAAAAGAATATTAACAGTTATTGCAATTATAGCAATATCAATGGCAGGTTTTGCTCAAGAAGAAATTAAAGAACAAGAAAAAGTTCAAACTAAGACCCAGTTAAAAGAACAAACTAAAGAACAAGTAAAAACTGAAACTCAAGTAAAAGAACAAACCAGAACTCAAACTCAAGAGCAAATTCAAAATAAAGAAGCTCAAGGTGAACAAGTAAGAACCCAAACAAAAGAACAAGTTCGAACTGAAAAAGGTATTGGCGAGGAAGTAAGAACCCAAGCCAAAGAACAAGTTAAAGGCGAAGAAGGAATTGGTGAACAAGTAAGAATTCAAGCCAAAGAACAAGTTCGAAATGCTGACGGAACTGGAGATCAGGTAAAAAAACAGACTAAAATTCAAACAAAAAGCCAGGTAAAAGCTGTTCCGGATGCAAAACAAAATCAAAAACAAATTAAAAAGACACAGAAGCAACAGTCACAAATGCAAAAGCAAAATTCGAAACAAATGTCAAAACGCAACAGAGGAGCTGTTACAAAGAGAAAAGGTGGAAGAAGATAGTATATTGATTCCGGGGGATTCCCCCGGAATTATTTTTATCAGAATTGTAAATCAACGAATTTAACAATCGTTGATTATTTTTGTTTAACAATCAAACAACTTTTATGAGATCAATACTATCATTTTCTATATTCTCCACTCTATTCATATTCTTATCATTTAAAGCTTATAACCAGAACACAATTGATTCAACTAAAATAGAAACTTCTGATTTTAGTTTTTTAATGTTTAATGCAAGTTATACAAACAATAACCTCGAATACCTTACTGGAGTCACAGAAAAAATCCCAACCCTTTTTACAAATTTATTGTTTGCAAACAAATCAGGTATTTATGTAGGTGGATCATATGCTAATTATTTTAATACAGATATTCAAACGTATGAATATGATATTGAAGCAGGTTTCCAAAAATATTACGATAATGGGTTTGATTTTGATCTCGGTTACTCTTATCATGATTACGAAGGAGACACTCTTCTTGAAGGACTAAATTATGATCATTCTATTAGCTTATCAGGAGGAGTTGATATAGATAAGTTCTATTTGTCTGGTGATATTTCTTATTTACATTCCCAAACTGACAACTACTTTCTGGATTTAAGCTTATCAAAATCAATTACAATTGAACAGCTCCTTTTTAAAAATGATATATTAATAATTAATCCCGCTATCTCACTTGCATTTGGAACTGACTACTGGATTTATGAAGATATGACTCCACTTGAAAAATATACCACAGCTCTTAATTTGCGGTTAGATGGATACTCGTTTAATTCATTCTCATATGAAGGTTTCGATTTTTTCATTCCGGTTAGTTACGGAATAAACAGTACGTATTTAACATTTTCCTGGTTGTACAGAATTTCCGGAAATAAATACAAAAGCCTCGGATGGGAGAATCAATCAGGAATAATGATTTCATTAACTTACTTTTTAAATTTTTCAAATAAATGAGAATTTTAATTGTAGAAGACGAAAAAAGTTTAGCTTCAGAAATAAAACAATTTCTTGAAAAAGAGGAATATAATTGTGATTTAGCCTTTACTGGAAGCGAAGCCTCTGAGCTTATTTCAGTAAACCCATATGATTTTATTTTACTTGATATAGGTTTACCAGATTATAATGGTTTAGATCTTATAAAAGAAGCTAAAGAATATAACTCTGAAGCGTACTTTATTGTTATTACTGCTCGTGGTGAATTAGAAGATAAAATAAAAGGTTTTGATTTAGGAGCAGATGATTATTTACCAAAACCTTTTTCTTTATTAGAACTTCTTTCACGAATTCAAGCTATTACTCGAAGAAAATTCGGGCAAAAAATGGCAGAAATACAGTTTGGTGATTTTATTCTGGATACAACAAAAAAACATCTGCAATATAAAGATCATAGTATTGATTTAACAAAAAAAGAATATAAGCTATTAAGTTATCTTGTATTAAATAAAAACAGAATTTTAGATCGCTTGCAATTAACCGAACATATTTGGGGTGAATTTTTTGAAGACGATTATGATTCAAATTATATTGATGTTCACATTAAAAATATTCGAAAGAAACTGTCGAAACACGATGAAACAAACTGGATAAAAACAGTACGAGGAATTGGTTATAAATTTGAAATTGAATGAAAATACCAAACTTTAAATTAAAAAGTCAGCTTGCGCTGTTTAATGCTTTATCAAAGGCACTAATTATTACTTTACTTGTAATTATTGTGCCTTGGTTGGTTAGTGAAATATCTATACGTGAAACAGATGATGTTTTAATTCAGAAACTGGATCAAGTTATTGAACTTGTCGATAGTTTAGGTATTGATAATTACATTGATATGGAATCTGAATTTAAAACTTTCGGAAGTTACAATATACTAAAAGAAGAATATATTTCTATTGAGCCTCTGAACAATGACTCATTAATAGATGTAATAGAATTTTCGCAGCGGGTTATTGAAGAAGAAATAGTCGACTACCGTGTTTTGAGTTATTCCATTCAGGAAAATGGAAATAATTATTTAATTGAAATAGGTAAAAGTATTTCAACAATATATCGATTTCAATATAACCTGAAACGTTTTACATTTATTTTCCTGATCGTTATTATTTCACTCACATTTATTCTTGATCTTTCTTTTATCCAGTATTTACTCAAACCATTTGAAAAGATTGTAAAGAAACTAAAAACTACAAATCATCCTACCTCATTTAATTATGCGCCTGTAAAAACATCAACATCCGATTTTGAATATCTTGATGAAACAATTCGTTCCTTAATGCAAAAAATTGAAGCAACATTTAACGATGAGCGTGATTACATAAGCAATGTTTCACATGAGTTACTCACTCCTGTTAGTATTATTCAAAGTAAACTTGATAACATTATAAATGACGGAAAACTGCAGGAAGCAGATATGATTAAAATTTTTGAATCAAAAAAGACACTGCGCCGATTAACAAATCTTGTTCGCACACTTTTAATGATGTCGAGAATTGAAAATGAAGAATATATCTTAACTGAGAAAGTAAATATTAATAATACTCTGGCAAATGTAATAGAAGAAATTGAAGATCGTATTTCTGCAAAAGAACTTACCTTAAAACCTGAATTAAAAGCTAAAGATTTTGTTTTTGAAGGAAATGAAAATTTACTTTTCACCTTGTTTTATAACTTTGTAAATAATGCCATAAGATATACAGATAAAGGATATATAAAAATTGAGACCTTAAAACAGGAAAATCAGTTTTTAGTAATAATCTCTGATACAGGTATTGGAATAGCAAAAGATAAAATTCCAGAGATCTTTTCTCGTTTTAAAAATTCTAATGAAACAAAAGATAGTTATGGACTTGGATTGGCATTATCGAAAAAAATATGCAACTATCATAAAATTGAGATTGAAGTTATCTCTGATGTAAATAAACAACTTGATGGGAAAAAAATAAGTTCATCCTTTATATTGAAATTCCCTATTTACAAACAGTAATTAGGTATTATTTCATATTTTTTTTGGTAAACAGCTCATTTTCGTACACAAACACTAAAACCGTTATATAAATTTAACGTACAATTGTATAAATAAATGATCAAAATAATGTCAGATCAGGAAAAATATAATGAGTACTTAAGTCAGGGAAAAGACACTGTTAGCAATTTAACCGATCATTTACCTGTTGGAATATACAGGACAACTATTAAAGGGGAAATAATATACGCTAATCCAGCTTTAGCAAATATGCTTGGGTACAACCTTACAGAAATAATAAATATTTCTGTAAAAGATCTTTATCCGGACAGCAATGAAAGAAAGTCTGAAATTAAACTTTTAACTCAATATTCTAAAACTTCTTCAAGTAAGCAAATTTGTCTGAAAAAGAAAGACGGAAGTACTATAACTGTACGAGATACAGTAACTGTTGTAAAAGACAGTCAAAATAAGATAATCTGTTTTGATGGAATTTTAGAAGATATTACCGCTAAAATAAAAGCAGAAGAAGCCTTAAAAGAAAGCCAGGCAAAGTATAAAATATTAACAGATCTTACTATTGAAGGGATTATTATTCATAATAATGGAATAATTATCGATACGAATACTTCCTTACAAAAAATGACTGGTTATACAGAAGAATATTTAAAAGGAAAAAGTATTTTTGAATTCATACATCCTGATTCCAAAGAACTTGCCAGAAAAAATATTGAAAATCATTTTTCAGGATCTTATGAAATAAATTTAATAAAAAAGAACAAATCTATCATATCAGCAGAAGTTGAAGTTAACAATGTATTAATCGATAATAAAGAATACCGGGTTGTTGCTGTTAGAGATACAACCAGTAAAAAGAATATTGAAAATGAAATCCGATCTTTATCTACAGCAGTTAAGCAGAGTCCTGCATCAATTGTAATTACAGGTACAAATGGTATAATAGAATATGTAAATCCTAAATTTACAGAAATAACCGGATATTCATATGATGAAGCTATTGGACAAAACCCGAGAATTTTAAAAACAGAACATACCAAATCGGGAGATTACAAGGAGATGTGGGAAACAATCTCAAAAGGGAATACCTGGACAGGAGAATTTCTGAACAAAAAGAAAGACGGAACACAATACTGGGAACTGGCTTCAATATCACCTATTATTGATGAAAAGGGAAACACAATAAAATATGTGGCAGTAAAAGAAGATATCACAGTAAGAAAAAAGACTGAAAATGCTCTTAAAAAATCAGAAAAAGATCTGTTACAAGCAAATGCTACAAAAAATGTTTTCTTTTCAATTATAGCTCATGACTTAAAAGGACCCGTTGGAAACTTTACACAATTACTAAGTTTGTTAAAAGAAAATTTTAACGAAATATCTAATGATGAGAAGATCGATTACCTGAATTTATTAAGTGGGCTTTCTGTTAAAACAAATACCTTACTTAATGATTTATTATTATGGGCTCGTATTCAAATGAATACCTTAGAATTTACAATTGAAAGCAAAAATTTAAAAACTGTGATAAATAGCTCGGTAGATATTGTTGAAGAAAGAGCAAAAGAAAAAGAGATTAAAATAATAACAAACATTGATGATATAAATGCAGAAATCAACGAAAGCTCTGTAAAAACGGTTATTCGAAATCTGCTTTCAAACGCAATTAAATTTTCACAAAGAAATAGCAAAATTGAGATTAACTCAAAAATTTTAGATAACAATATCGTTGAAATTTCGGTTAAAGATAGTGGTGTTGGGATTTCAAAAGAAAATATTGTTAATTTATTCAAAATAGAAACCACCTTTACAACTTACGGTACCGAAAAAGAAAAAGGCTCAGGACTTGGATTAATTATTTGCAAAGAATTAATTGACAAAAATGGCGGTACTATAAGAGTTGAAAGTGTAGAAAATGAAGGTACTACGTTCTATTTTACTGTTCCACTAAAAAAATAATACAAACTTCTTAAACTTCTATTTTTGCTAAAAAACTAATAAAGCATATCAAGTTTCACTTCTTTGAACCGAAGTTTATCACCGGGTTTTAACTGAGCAATATAAGGTAAATCTTCAGATACAATACATGCAATTCTTGGATAACCACCAGTTGTTTGTCTGTCTGCCATCATTATTATTGGCTCGCCATGCGAAGGAACCTGAATTGTTCCGAAGGCAATTCCTGATGAAATAATTTCAGCTTTAGATTTATGTTTAATTTTAGCACCAGAAAGCTTATACCCCATTCTATCGCACTGCTGCGATAATGTATATTCAGAATATAAAAATGTTTCTAATCCCTTTAGAGTAAAATATCCAGATTCGGGTCCGGCAATTATCCTTGCTGTGAAACAATCTTTTAATTCATGTATTTCTTCTCTACTTATTTCTTGAATTTCAGGATTAAAATTATTCGCTCCAATTTCTAATTCATCTCCTGCTTTTAATTCTCGACCATTAAATCCACCTATTTTTCCACGCAAATATGTCGATTTACTACCCATAACTTCCGAAACACAAATACCTCCTGAAAATGCAATATAAGTTCGACATCCATTAATTAAACCTTTAAAAGATAAAACATCACCAGATTTTACCTTCAATGCTTTATACATTTCAACACCGGATTTATTAATTTGAGCCTGCATATTTGCACCACAAATTGAAATATATGTATCTGAATCAAATTCTATTGTAGGTCCATCAATTGTAGCTTCCAAACAGGCTTCGTTTAAATTATTATTTACCAATTTATTAGCCAAATTCAGCGAATAAATATCCATAGCTCCGGAAACAGGCATGCCAAATTGCTGATAACCCCACCTTCCGTTATCCTGAACCATTGTTTGTAAACCTGCTTTTATGATTCTAATTTTAGCCATTCTTGATCTCAGTTTTTAATTTAAACCTCTTTTCTAAAACCAATCGTCCAATTTCATCAAATTCCCTTTTTGTTATAGAATAGAATTTTAAATAATTACCTACTTCAACCAAAAACTCCGGACTCCTTTCTGGATCAAATAATTTAAGTGGTGTTTTTCCAATTATTTGCCATCCTCCAGGACTATCAATAGGATATATACCTGTTTGATTTCCAGCAATTCCAACAGCACCTGCTTCTATTTTATTACGTGGATTTTCTTTTCTTGGAGTTGAAATTTTCTCACTCATTCCTCCCAAATAACAGAATCCGGGTGTAAAACCAAGCATATAAACCAAGTATTCCGAAGAAGAATGAATCTGAATTACTTCCTTAACAGTTATATTGTTTTTTTTGGCCACTATTTCAATATCCGGAGAAAATTCGTGTTCATAACAAACCGGTATATGAACTATTTCAAGCTTAGTTATTTCACTTACAATTAGGTTTTGTACAATATTTTTTATTTTATCCAGCAGGACTTTATGGCTTAATTTTAATGAATCATAAGATATCATGATTTCATTATAAGCCGGTGTAAGATCAATAACACCCTCAATATTTTTATCCTTTATTGCCCTGACAAGGCTTCTTATTTTCAGATGGGTTTCCAGTGAAATATCATCTCCGGCTTTTATAAGAAAAGCAGAATCGCCCAAAGGAAAATACTTAAACATGATTTTAAAGATTTAAACTTTTCATACTTTTTAATTCAATACCTTTTTTAGATAAAAAACTATTAAGGTTCATTACAAATTCAAGTGCTTTTGAATTATCGCCATGAACACAAATAGTATCAGCTTGCATAGGAATTGAATTTCCATTGATCGATTGAACCGTATTCTCTGTAATCATCTGATTAACTTGCTTCAGACAAAGCTCTTCATCATGAATTACTGCCCCTTCCTGTAATCTTGATACCAACGATCCATCATCATTATATGTTCTATCAGCAAATACTTCATTTACTGCTTTTAATCCAACTTCTCTTGCTGCACGTAACATCTTTGAATTTGCCAATCCAACAAAAATCAATTCAGGATCAATTTTATATATTGCTTCCGCAACAATAATAGACTGCTGATAATCATATGTTAAATCTCTGTATAATGCTCCATGAGGTTTAACATGTGCTAACTTACCACCTAAAGCTTCTGTCATTGATTTCAATGCACTAACCTGATAAAGAATCATAGAACTTAGTTCTTCATTCCTTATTTTCATAGATCTGCGTCCAAAACCAATTAGGTCAGGATAACCAGGATGTGCTCCAATGGCTACTTTATTTTCAAGCGCAAGCTTTATTGTTTTTTCAATTACAACAGGATCTCCGGCATGAAAACCACAAGCGATATTTGCTGAAGTAATGTATTTCATTACTTCAACATCATTTCCAATTGAATAGTTTCCAAAACTTTCTCCTAAGTCTGAATTTAAATCAATAATCATATCAGTAAATTTAAATTATACCTAATACACCTAATATGCTTCGAACACCGAGTCCGATAGCTATAAACACTACTATTCCACCAATAATATTAGAAATTAAATTATTTCTGAAATCTCCCAATATTTTTTTATTATTCATAACCCATAGTAAGTAAATTGCAATTACTGGTAAAAGGATTCCATTAGTAACTTGAGCAAAAACTATTGCTTTAATAGGTTTAAATCCAACAGTAGAAAATACAACTCCAATAAAAAGAATAAACATCCAAACAGCTTTGAATCTTTTATCTTTTAAATCTTTTTTCCAACCTAAAATTCCTGAAGCAGCGTATGCTGCTGCTAAAGGAGCAGTTACAGCTGAAGAAATTCCTGCAGCAAATAAACCAAATGCCAAAAATATTTTTGCCCAACTTCCCAATAAAGGCTGTAACTGAACTGCAAGTGCACCGGCACTTTCAATTTCATATCCTGTTCCCATAAAAGCTGCAGCTGAAGTAATTACTATCGACATGGATATTAATCCTCCAACCAGTATTGAAATAACTATATCTGTTCTTGCTTCGTTAAGTCCTGATTCATCTTTCCACTTTTCCTGAACTGTCGATGCATGAAGGAATAAATTATAAGGAACAACTGTGGTTCCTATTAATGCAACTAGTGTTAAAACCGAGCCTGAAGGAATTTTAGGTACAAAAACGTTTTTCATTATTTCTCCCCAATTTGGAAGAATAACGATTGCTGTTGTAATAAATGCTATACTCATTAATATAACAAGTATAATAAGCATTCTTTCAAGTGTTTTATAGCTGCCAATTATCATTAAAGCAAATGCACATATTCCAATTATAAGTCCCCAAATATTTAACGTAAATGAATCTGATAACGATATACCAGAAAATCCGGTAATAGTTTCCAGTCCTAATGCTCCTCCAAGTATATTGCCGGTTTCATAGGCCGCATTTCCTATAACAATTGCCGATAAAACAAGAAATGCTGTAATAAACCTTGCAAGAGGATTTTTTGCCTGCTCACGCAATGCTTCACCAAGACCTTTTCTTGCAACAATTCCTAATCGCGCTGCCATTTCCTGCAAAACAATTGTTGCAATTATTGAAAATAATAATCCCCATAAAAGAGCATAACCAAACTTCGCTCCTGCAATTGAGCATGTTGTTATTGTTCCAGGACCAATAAATGCTGCTGTTACTAAAGCTGCTGGACCAATGGATTTAAATCTTTCAGCAAATCCTTTTCTTTTCATTGCAATTAATAAATTGAACCAGAAAATTAAGGATATTATTAATACATAGCAAAAGTTTAAACAATAATAGTTATGTAAAAATTGAATTTAAATCCTGAAATATTAAGTATTATATACTTAGTAATAGTATAATTATTTTTAACATTGTCTTAACACGTTTTATTGAACAAATTCTATAATATTTCGTTTATTGATCAAAGAGTAGCCTAAAAAATGTTTAGAAAATTTCTACATATTACAATTTCTGCACTTCTGTTATCAGTAACAACAGGGTATTCTATATCTAAACATTATTGTGGAAATAATCTTGTTTCCGTATCTGTTTCTCATGAAGCTGAAAGTTGTTGTGACATGGAAGGAGAAACAGGGTGTTGTCGTAATGAAACTAAAGTATTTCAGTTAGATGAAGATTTTGTAATCTCTTCTATTTTTGAAAATGGCTTAATAAATAGTATTGATCTATTTGCTGTTTTTTACATTGTAATAAACAATAGTTTCAATATTGAATTAATTAATGATTTCGTATTAAAAGAATCACCTCCTCCTCTTAAAACCCAAACCAAACACTCAATTTTACAAACATATTTGTGTTGATATTATTTATGATTTAAATAGTTAATCATCTGTATTTCAGATGCAATATTATTTCATATAGTAAATCGTAAATAAATCAAACATATTAATATGTTAAACAAAATCATAAAATTCTTTTTAGAGAATAAACTGGTAACATTCCTTGTATTATTAATATTCGTAATTTGGGGTATAATATCTTCTCCATTCTCGTGGGATACAGGATTTTTACCAAATGATCCGGTTCCTGTGGATGCTATTCCTGATATTGGAGAAAACCAACAAATTGTATATACAGAATGGCCAGGCCGATCGCCACAAGATATTGAAGATCAGATTTCGTATCCCTTAACTACCGCCCTTTTAGGAATACCGGGTGTTAAAACAATACGTAGTAACTCAATATTCGGAATATCGAGCATCTATGTCATTTTTGATGAAGATATAGAATTCTATTGGAGTAGAACACGGATACTTGAAAAGCTTAATTCGTTACCAATAGGGACTCTTCCTAATGGTGTTTCACCAGCTTTAGGACCTGATGCTACTGCTTTAGGTCAGATTTACTGGTACACTTTAGAAGGTAGAGATAAAAATGGAAATCCAGCAGGTGGATGGGATCCACATGAATTACGTACAATCCAGGATTTCTATGTTAAATATTCTTTAACATCTGCTTCTGGAGTTTCAGAAGTAGCTTCAATAGGTGGATTTGTAAAAGAATATCAGGTTGATATTGATCCGAGTGCTATGAAAGCACATGGAGTAAATATTGCCCAGATTATGGCTGCAGTAAAAAACAGCAATCAGGATATTGGTGCACGAACAATAGAGTTTAATAGGGCCGAATATCTGGTACGTGCGATAGGATATATTAAAAATCTCGAAGACTTAGAAAAAAGTGTTGTTACAGTTCGTAATAATGTTCCAATCCGTTTAAAAGATGTAGCAAAAATCAATTACGGACCAGCAACTCGTAGAGGCGGATTAGATAAAGGTGGAGCAGAAGCAGTTGGCGGAGTTGTAGTTGCTCGTTATGGTGCGAATCCTTTAGAAGTAATAAATAATTTAAAATCAAAAATTGATAAAATTAGTCCGGGATTACCATCAAAAACATTGGCAGATGGTTCCATTTCCAAAGTTACGATTGTTCCGTTTTACGATAGAACCAGATTAATAAAAGAAACGCTTGGTACGCTTGAAGAAGCTCTTTCATTAGAAATATTAATAAGTATTCTGGTAGTTATTGTACTTGTACTTAACCTACGAGCTTCATTTCTTATTTCCAGCTTATTGCCAATTGGAACTTTAATGACATTTATTGCAATGCGTCGATTTGGTGTTGATGCTAATATTGTTGCTTTATCTGGAATTGCAATTGCAATTGGTGTAATGGTGGATGTTGGAATTGTATTTACTGAAAATATTATTCGGCATATTGAGCTGTTGGAAAATGTAGGAGCTAAAGGAAAAAAATTAGTTAAAGTGATTTATAATGCAACAACTGAAGTTGCAGGTGCTGTAATTACTGCTTTATCAACAACAATTATAAGCTTTCTTCCTGTTTTTGCAATGGAAGCTGCTGAAGGCAAGCTATTTAAACCATTAGCATATACAAAGACTTTTGCAATGTTAGCCGCACTGGTAATTGGACTAATTATTATACCAACTCTTGCTCATACCATTTTTTCAGTAAAAATTAATAAAAATAAATCCAAGAAGATATGGAATATTATATTGATTGCTTCCGGTATTGCCATTTCGATATTTACCGGACATTATATTGCCATTATACTTAGTGCATTTGGT
>DAOWGM010000151.1 GCA_030637515.1 Bacteroidales bacterium | reverse complement strand
CAATTCCCGAATTGTCAAAAACGAAAGGAATTTATTATAATGAACATAAAATATATTTAAATTGGAAAGGTGCTAAAGGCTGGCAAAATTCAATATTTAATGATGAGATATTAGGATATTGGGAAATTGAAATATGGAGGAATATTACAAATGATGAATTAAGTTTTTTAAAACAGGAGTATTCAGATTTGAGCGAAAAAGAATTTGAAAATTTAGTAAGAAAACTATCATATATGCATATTGGCGAAATGGTGGCATATTATATTACCCGCTATGGTTTTTATGAAGGCCATACAAATTATCGTGCAGATCCGATAGCTATTTCATTTATTTTTGGATTAAAATCAATTCAGGAAATTAACAGTACGTTTAATGGAGATATATATAATACTTTAATAAACCATTTTAAAGATTAATTATAGATTAATAATTCTTTTATTTCTTCAATTTTACTAATTCTTTCAAACGAATAAGTTTTACTTTTTTTGTTTATATATTCATATAATTCTAAGGCTTTTTTGATGTAGTCAATATTAATGGCAACTTGATTATTTCCTATTGTATAAAGTAAATCAGCAAGCAATTCAATATTTTCGAAATTAAAACCTTTATTTTGGTTAAACTCAGTTTCAAAATCCTTTTCATTAAGGTTTAATATATAATTAAGATCATTACCATAATTCTCTATTAACTCATCATTAATTAACTTCTCAGTAAGTTGCTGTTCCTCTATTGACTTTGATGGAACAAATTTGCCTATTAAGTAAAGTAATAAGATACTTATTTTCTCAATTTCCCGAAGTATAAAGTCTTTTTTCTCCATGATAATTAGGGTAAAATAGTTTTTATTTATCTTTAACAAAAGGTTTGAGCAACTAATTTATAAAATTATGTTCAGATATTTACTATTATTTCTTGCTATTAGCTTATTAATTGAGATAAGTATTTATTCACAAAACGTTCAAATTCATTGTTTAGGTCATTCTGCATTTGTTTTACAATTTGATGATATTACTTTGGTTGCAGATTATGGAAAACTTAATGCATGGAAGGAGTGGGGATGGGATAGTCCAATTTACGATATTGGTGATCTTATTCCTGATATTATGACTTATTCTCATTTGCACGAAGACCATTACGATTCAACAAGAATTCCGCCAGGTGTAAAACATATTTTGATGAACGGAGATAATTTGGAGTTTGAAGGATTAAAAATTAAAGCAATACCAACTTGTGAGGATGAATTTGGTGAGTTTAATAATACTAGTTATTTATTCAATTATAAAGGATACAATATTTTGCATACCGGAGATATTCAGGGAATGATAGCTGAAATCAATAATGATTCGGTGGCTTGTTATTTCAAAAAGAACTATCCCGAAAACATAGACTTACTTATTATGCCAATTGAAGGTAAGATAAAATACATCCCTCAAACAGCAAAGTTTATTCAAATATTAAATCCTGTAAATCTTATTCCAACGCATTATTGGAGTCATGAATATTTAGATGAGTTTATTAGATTTATTTCTTCTGAACCTAAATTAAATTATAAAATTAAAAAGTTAGAGAAATCAAATATTAATTTAAACCCTTCAAGTACTTCTAAGAATATCTATATTCTAAACAGAGAACCATATATGGACAGATAATTTATTATATTCAGAAAAAAAGATATTAATATCCGAATAAACCGATATAATCTGTATTTTTGCCCGATATGAAATTGTTTATAATCTATAACCGCCAAATTGGAAATCATATTATGATAAAAAGTTTTTTAATTATTATAGCTTTATTCTTAACTACTAACAGTTTTATATTAGCTCAGTGCGGACCTAATTGTCCTGCTTGTTCTGGAACAACAGATGGTAATCTTACTCCAACTAAATCAATATCAATTCAAGGATTGTATATACCAACAGGCGAAGAAGAATTTGGTGTACTAGGTGTAAAATATGGTGCGTTCGACTGGCTTGATTTAGGATTAGCTTACACTTTTAAAGCTGAAAAAATAATTTGGAATGCTCGATTACAAGCAATAAAACAAAATGAATCTAATTGGCAACCAAGTGTTATTATAGGTACAGGAAGTATTCGAACCGATGGTACTGATCAGTCAATTTATCTAAATATTCTTAAATCGAAAGAGTTTTCTGAAAATTTTGCAATAAGTGTATCTGGTGGGATAGCTAGTCTAACTTCTGATATAGAAAAAATTTATGGTATTGGTAATGTTTCTTTTATTTTCATGGAAAAGATTACAACATTTGTAAACTTTGATGGTATAAGTTTTCATGAAGGAGTAATGTGGACTGTGAATGATTGGTTTACTGCCGGTATTATGATGATTGAAAGTAAAGATCCTGCAGTTTCTGTCAATATCACTACTCCTATATTTAAAAGCAAGAAAACTGAAAATTAAAATAATTTGTGGTTATAATTAATATAATATTAAGATAAAAATAAGGGGTTGAAAACCCCTTATTAAATTAGTACACTTAATTCTATTTCGATTCTCTTTCATATTGACAACATCCAGCTAAAGCATTGTAAACTTCGTCACTTGCTTTTTCTTTTTCAGTATCGTGACCTACTTTAGCAACAGTCTTATGAATATCTTCTATTTTTACTTTTTCAGAATCAAAAGATACTTCAAGCATTTTGGTTTCTTTATTCCAATCGGCAGAAGTAACTCCTTCTATGTCAGAGACCGTTTTTTCAATACGGTTTTCACACATTCCGCAGCTTCCAAAAACTTTTATTTTTTCAGTTTTTGTTTCCTGTCCTAAAGCACTAAAACTTGCCATTAAAAATAATGCAATTGTTAAGTTCAAAATTTTTGTTTTCATAATGTTAAATATTTAGTTAATAATTAATTTGAATTTCTATATAAACAACATTCAGGAAGTTCATTATATACATCATCATTTGCTTTTTCAAGTTCTGTATCATGACCAACCTTTGCAATTGCTTTATGCACATCAGTTATTTTAACTTTTTTGGAATCGAATGAAAGATGTAAAATATGGTCTTCAGTACTCCATTCGGCATGTTCAACTCCATCAAAAGAAAGAGCAATTTCCTCAATTCTGGCTTTACACATTTCACAAGCACCACCAACTTCAAACATTTCATGATCCAGATTCTCAGAAGTTTGTGAATGTCCTGAATGATCTTGTTTAGATTCCATATCACCCTGCCCGTCCGGCAGGCGGGCATAATTATGACCTGTGGAAACCATTCCTCCATCAGGATTCATCATACTGGGTAATCCCATTAATTGAGCCGATGCATCAATTTTGAAAACTCCATTTACAGCAATTTCTTCACCAATCTGCAAACCATCTTCTACAATATAGAATGATCCTGCTTCGGGTCCAAGAACTATTTCACGATACATAAATGATGGACTTTCTCTATTAGGAACTTTTATATAAACTACTGATCTTTTTCCTGTCCATAACACAGCCGATTTTGGAATTAGAATCTTTTGAGTATTTGCGGCAATTTTAGATTCAGAAATTCCTTTTGCAAACATTTCCGGTTTAACTTGCAAAGAAGAATTATTAAGTTCTACTCTTACTTGGGCTACTCGTGTTTTAGCGTCAATAAAAGGATCTATGTAAGATATGTTTGCTGAAAAATCTTTGCCAGGAATGGACTGGATGGTAAAACTAACCTTATCATTAAGTTTAATCCAAGGTAAATCACTTTCATAAGCATCGAACATGACCCATACTTTCGATAAATCGATTACTTTAAATAAAGCTTCACCTTCTTTTATATAATCTCCTAAAGCAACATGTCTCATTGAAACTGTTCCCGAAATAGGAGATAGTACATCAAAATAAAGTTTTGGTTCTCCTTTTTCTTCAATAGATTTAATTTGATTATCTGTTAAATCCCATAGTTTCAATTTTGATTTTGCAGCAAGATAGATCGATGGTCTTGATTCTTTATAAGAAATTGCTTCCAGTAATTCGCGTTGAGCAGTAACCAGTTCAGGGGAATAAATCGTTACTAATTTTTGACCTTTTACCACATTCTGACCAGTAAAATTCACATGCAATTGTTCAATTCTTCCACCATAACGAGCTGTTAATTCTGCTATATTACGCTCATCAACTTG
>DAOWGM010000003.1 GCA_030637515.1 Bacteroidales bacterium | reverse complement strand
GTTTAAATTAATAGAAGAATCATATAAGTTGGCCAAACAAAATTAGATACTAATTGGCGGTCATCATCGCTTACTTCTTGGGTTGGAAAATCCTAAATTTATGTGCAATGCAGGTGAAAAAACAATATTAATTTCAAGTGATAAGAAAATATATGCATGTCAAAGATTTGTTGGTAGAATAGAAGCAGAGTATTTTAATGAAAGTACCGATTTTAATACTGTATCATGTGGAAAGTGTGTTGCAAACGAGTGTTATTCAGAAGATAATAAGCAATTAGGCAAGAAAATATTTCAATTATATTCAAATGGGTTAAGTAAATATCGTTCAATTAATTCATTTGATAAGATTTTATTTGGTGTAATTTAAGTTTTTGATGATTAAGTCTTTATCAGATTTTAAAAATAAAAAAGTACTAATCATGGGATTAGGTACAAAAGGTGGTGGAATTGAATCTGCTAAATTTGCTTATGAACATGGTGCTAAAATAACCATCACAGATCTTAAAGATGAAGAATCATTAAAGGAATCTTTAAAATTAATTCATGAAATTCCAAAAGCTTTAGTTTTAGGAGAACATAAGGAGTCTGATTTTCAACAACATGATATTATTATCAAGAATCCTGGAATAAAAGATTCAAATAAGTATATACAGATTGCATTAAAGAATAACAAAACTGTTGAATGTCCAATCGGCATTTTCTCAGAATTAAATAGCCAACCAAATATTGGTATCACTGGAACTAAGGGAAAAAGCTATACAACAAGTTTAACAAGTCATTTATTATCATTCTTTGGAGTAAAAAGTGTTGCAGCTGGTAATAACTGCGTTTCTCCTTTAGGTTATTTAGGAAAAGAACATGATTTCGTACTTGAATTATCTTCATGGCAACTTAGAGAATTGAACAAACATAAAAAATCTCCGAATATAGCATGTTGGCTCAATTTCTTTGACGATCATCTTAATCATTACAATAGTATAGATGATTATTTTGAAGACAAAAGAAATATTCTAAAACACCAAAGTAGAAATGATTACTGCATTTTACCAATAAAAGACGATAAGTTAGCCAGTTTACAATCAAATTCAAAAAAAATACTATTTACAAGTGATGAATTAGATGAAAATAAATTACCTGAATGTTTCGCTTTATGTTGTTTGAAAAACGGATTTATTACAATGATCCAGGATAAAGCTCAAATTCAATTAGTTTCAATTAATCAACTTAATCCTAAGTTACTAATATCTCATCATTTTGAACTTGTTATTGCTAGTATTTGTATTGCATATATTTATCTAAATGAATATTATAGCAGTATAGTGATAGATGAAAATAAATTATCAAAGGCGTTAAATTCATTTAATGGTTTAGAACATCGGTTTGAATTACTCAAAACTAATTCAAAGGCAACAGTAATCAATGATTCCGCAGCATCAACTCCAGAATCAGTTGTATTTGCTTTAGATTCATGCCGTAAACTGCCAGTTTCGCTTATATTAGGCGGTGGAGGACACAAAAACTTATCCTTTGAAAAGCTGGCAGAAAAAATAGTAATCAATAAGATACATGTAATTCTATTTCAAAATGATAGTACATCTGAACTAATATCAAGATTACTATGTAATTTAAAATATAACAACTATACATTTGTTGATTCATTAAAAGAAGCAACTAAAATAGGGTATAAGCAAGCTGTTATGGATAAAGGAACTTTATTACTTTCTTCTGGATGTAGCGGTGCACCATATTTTACTGATATGTTTGAAAGAGGTAAATTATTCAAGCAGTATATTAATGAGATAATTTATGGCAATTAGAATTTTTGATATAATCTTTTCATTATTGCTTATAATAGTATTACTTCCAGTAATGTTTTTATTACTACTTCTGTGTTCTATTTTTATTGAGTTTCCACCAATATATATATCAAAAAGAATAGGAAAAGGAAAAAAGGCGTATACTCATTTCAAGTATAAATCCATGAAGTCTGGACCTGAATTGGGTAGGGTATTCTTTGAACAAGATCGCATAAATAGATTTGGAAGATTCATTAGAAAATATCATTTAGATGAGTTACCAGAGCTTTTTTTAATCTTAATTGGAAAAATGAGTTTCGTCGGTCCAAGAGCTTTACCAATAGTGCTACTTGATGGACTGGATTATGAAACAAGATGTAAGGTTTTACCTGGAAATACTTGTCTATCACAAATATGGTTATTAAAAAAAGGACAATTAGACAAGCATTTACAAATCAAACTTGACAATTTATATGTAAATAAAAGATCTTTTCAATATAACTTGAAAATTATACTAACAACTGTAAAGTACCTTTTTAAAAGTAAAAAGATTGATTTAAATCCAAATCTCAATAAACAAAGAATAAGTTTTAAAAGGGTATTGTAACCATTATGTTAAATAGAAAGTCAACTCAAGGCTTTCTGTGGCATCTTAATAATTTTGTCTTAAAACAAGGAAAAGCTTACGTGCGTTAGGTCTGGTAAGCTTTGCACAGTTTTAGGCTTCTAATTAACCATAGAACCCAATATTTCAACTAAAACGGCTTGTAATGCGTGAAGGAAGCTATTCAGTAGTTTTAGAAGGGCAGTTGTCTACTAGACAACTGAGCCAGGCTGTGCGGGAGCCTTGATCAGTTACTCGCCAAAAATGGCTCGTGAGATCGTTCTCCCGATATTCACCGGGATCACTAAGTTGGTTCGTTTTTGCATCAAGGCAAAAATGAATATAACAAAGTGCGTTCGGAAAAACATGTGTTAACTTATGTTGAACGTAAGCAAAGAATTTTTCTTGTGCGTTGGAGGGCAAATATCCAGTGGATATTTGAGCCAGGTTGTGCGACGGAAATTAATAATTGGAAGAGCGTTTGCCAAGCATTTGAAATTGTGCCTAAAAAATTCTTTTGTAATTTTCTAATCAAAAGATTTTGTAAAACAATTTTGGGCTCAGCCGAAGCGGCTATTTAAAATAATGACTAACCGAAACGAAGTGGAGCTCGGCGTAGCCAATTATAGGACAATGCTTCGGAAGTTAAATTTCCTTAAGAATAACCGCCTTAGAACTGCGAAGCACTCGTCAACACCTAAAAGAGTAATTAAGTCGTTGACAATCGCATATTAGAACCATTTTTGTATAATTACCCGAATAAAGTAAACTCGAAGAACATTCTATTTACTCGAAGGGCGAAATCCCGATAGCTATCGGGATGGAGACTTAATATTATTATAGCTGACAGGGCAAACAGTTGTTGAACTGTTTGAGGCCAGGTTGTGGGAAGGCATAAGTCACAAAAAGATAAACACTTTGTATTTATAGTAGAGCCGCAAATTGCGTTAACATAAAATCAAACCGATATAGTCCAACAAGTTGACCGATATCTGATTTTATGCTAAATACGCAGTATTACGGATTTTGCTATATTTG
The DNA here is from genome assembly GCA_030637515.1 of Bacteroidales bacterium. GTDB lineage: Bacteria > Bacteroidota > Bacteroidia > Bacteroidales > UBA12077 > UBA12077. Next base: position 82,898 of record DAOWGM010000003.1, on the reverse strand, counting down.
TCCTATAATTTATATTATGTTAAATAGAATATTTAAATAAACAGGGAGTCTTTATGAGATCTCCCTGCTCTATTATATTATTCCTCTAATTTTTTTGTTATCTCTTCGTACTTTTCAGTCATTTGTAAACGATAGTAAAGTGTTCTTAAAGTTTTACCAATATTTGTATCGTCCTGCTGATACTCAAAAGCTTTCTCTAAATAAGGTAATGCTTCTTTAAATTTATTATCAGCTTCTACTTTGGCTATCTCATACTTGTTGTTGTCCTTAATTTCTACAGCTTTATCAGAAAGCTCAACACCTTCATTAAAATATATCACGCCTAAATTAAAATAAGCTTCTACTAAATCAGGATTTATTTCAATTGACTTTTTATACATCTTGATGGCTTCTTCAGGTTGTCCTAATTTATCATAAACCATTGCTTTTCCTGAATAGAAAAATGCGTTATTTGGATCAGTTTCGATCGCATAATCTAAATAAGTTAATGCATCTCCTGAGTTCTCTGATTCAAATATATAGTAATTAATTAAACTACCAAGAACTGCTTGAGTTCCAGGATATTTTTCGAAGCCATCTTTTAATGTTTGTAAGTAACTTTCTGAATCTCCTTGTGTTTTATAAATATCAGCCAGGTACGCATAAGTTTCACCTCCACCGTAGTTATAACCAATCGCTTGATTATAGTACTTAATAGCATTCTCATAATCCTCCCCTAATTGAGCCATAAGAGCTGTATTGTAAAGTAACGCTGTATCAATTGTAGCTCCAAACAAATCCAATTATTTAAGCTCAAATGTTTCTTTAAAATACATAAATGCTCTTTTAAAATCTTTATTTTCATAAGATTCAATAGCTAAATTATAAATAGGCTCAGGTAATTCAGCCATGGAAAAATGAATATATGTTTCAATTGCTGCTACTCCATTCGAAACTAATGCCTTTTTAAAATTATCCATTGCATCTATCAACGGTTCTTCACTTAAACTCTTAAATTCTTCATTTTCAGTTGAAAAAACAGCTTTAAAAACAAGACCACGTGCATAATATGTTTTAGCCCAGTCTTTTGTCTTTTCATTTTCAAGTGCCATGTCCAATAAAACCATTGCAGTATCAAGGTTTTCTCCCTTTTCTGCCCATGACACAGCTTTATTAACAAACTTCTTTTGAGCCTGAACATTTCCGGCCATTAAAAACAAAGCTAACACCAACGATATCAATGTCGCATTAAATTTATTTATCTTCATAATGTTAAAAATTTAGGTTTATTTTTTTTTCAAAAATATAATTTATTTATACTATGACAAATTTTATACCGAAAATTAAATCTATTCTTCAGTATTATTATTTATTTCGGTACTTTCTTCAGTGTTCTCTGTCATATTCTCAACTTCATCATCTCTCGACATAACCTGAGTAACAGCTGCAATTGAATCATCTTTTCTAAGATTAATCAATTTTACACCTTGCGTTGCTCTTCCGGTAACTCTAAGATTTGCAACAGCCATTCTAATAGTGATTCCTGAACGATTAATAATCATTAAGTCCATTTCATCGTTTACACCCTTAATGGCAATCATTTTACCCGTTTTCTCAGTTATATTCAGAGACTTAACACCTTTTCCACCACGATTTGTTATTCTGTATGCATCAATGCTTGATCGCTTACCAAATCCTTTTTCAGAAACTACAAGTATTTCGCTATCAGACTCCTCAACCCAAACCATTCCAATTACTTCATCATCTGGCTTGCTTAATCTAATTCCCCTTACTCCTGCTCCAGTTCTTCCAATAGATCTGACTTTCTGTTCAGGAAAATGAATAGCTTTACCTTCACGAGTAGCAATAATAATATTACTTGTACCATTTGTAAGTTTAGCTTCCAATAATTGGTCACCATCTTTAATGGTTATTGCATTTACACCATTCTGTCGTGGACGTGAATACGCTTCCAATTGAGTCTTTTTGATTATACCCTTTTTGGTACACATCACAATATAATTGTTCTCAATGTATTCTTTATCATCCAGGTTCTGAACATTTATAAATGCTTTTACATTATCTTCTGGTTCAATATTAATAACATTTTGGATAGCTCTACCTTTCGTGGTTTTAGCACCTTCCGGTATCTGATAAACTTTTAACCAGAAACATTTTCCTTTCTCAGTAAAGAAAAGCATGGTGTTGTGCATCGATGCAATAAACAAATGTTCAAGGAAATCTTCATCTCTTGTTGTACTTCCCTTTGCTCCTACACCTCCACGGTTCTGCGTTCTAAATTCAGTAACCGGTGTTCTTTTAATATATCCTAAATGAGAAATAGTAACAACCATATCTTCATCAGCATAAAAATCTTCCGGATTAAATTCACCTTCATCAGGAACTATATCTGTTCTTCTTTCGTCGCCGTATGTTTCCTTAATTTCAATAAGCTCATCTTTAATTATTTTCATTCTTAAAGGTTCATCATCAAGTATTGTTTTTAAATACTCAATTAATTTCATAAGCTCAGCATACTCTTCTTTAATCTTATCTCTCTCTAAACCAGTTAATTTCTGCAATCTCATTTCAAGAATTGCTTTAGCTTGAATTTCTGACAATTCAAACTTCTCCATCAATCCTTCTTTAGCTTCATCTGGAGTTTTTGAGGCTCTTATTAATGCAATTACTTCATCCAAATGATCAAGTGCAATTAATAAACCTTCAAGTATATGTGCTTTTTTCTCTGCTTGTTCTAATTCATAACGCGTTCGTCTTACAACAACCTCGTGACGGTGCTCTACAAAATACTTAATTAACTGCTTAACATTAAGCATTTTTGGTCTACCCTTAACAAGTGCAATATTGTTAACACTAAAGGATGTTTGAAGTTGAGTATATTTGAAAAGTTTATTCAGAATAACATTTGCGATTGCATCTTTACGAACATCAATAACAATTCGCATTCCGTTACGGTCAGATTCATCATTAATATTGGATATACCTTCAATTTTCTTTTCATTTACCAAATCAGCTGTTTTACGAATCAATTCAGCCTTATTTACCATGTACGGAATCTCGGTAATTATAATTTTCTCTCTTCCGCTTGAATCTGTTTCTATTTCAGAGTTTGAGCGTACTACAATTCTTCCACGTCCTGTTTCAAATGCATCCTTTATTCCCTGATATCCGTAAATTATACCACCGGTTGGGAAATCAGGGCCTTTTACATATTGCATTAATTCAGAAATTTCAATTTCATTATTTTCAATATATGCAATTGTAGCATCAATAACCTCACTTAGATTATGTGGAGCCATATTTGTTGCCATACCTACAGCTATACCTGAAGCTCCGTTAACCAATAAAGTTGGTATACGAGTGGGTAAAACAGTTGGCTCTTGAAGCGAATCATCAAAATTCAACTGAAAATCAACCGTATTTTTATCAAGATCTTTTAAGATCTCTTCAGATATTTTTTTAAGTCTTGCTTCAGTATAACGCATTGCTGCAGGGCTATCCCCATCAACTGAACCAAAGTTACCTTGTCCATCAACAAGTGGATAACGTAAAGACCAAGGTTGTGCCATACGAACCATAGCTTCGTAAACCGATGAATCTCCATGTGGATGATACTTACCAAGCACTTCTCCTACAATTCTTGCAGATTTCTTATGTGATTTATTTGATGCTAGACCTAAATCCGACATTCCAAATAATACTCTTCTGTGTACAGGTTTAAAACCATCCCTCACATCAGGAAGCGCTCTTGAAACAATAACCGACATTGAATAATCAATGTAAGCCGATTTCATTTCCTCTTCAATATTAATTTTTACTATTCTTTCTCCTTCAGCCATATATCAAGCTTTTAAATTGATTCTTTCCTATTTTTTAAAATTCATACAAAAGTACTAAAATAGCCTTTTTTAAACGAATATTTTCGGGTTATAATTTCGTTTTTTCAACATATTTTTGTTCATAACAATCTGTATTTTTAAACATGTTACTTCTACCAATAAAAAGTTGCCTGAACAAGTTGATTATTAATTTGTTTTAACTTTTTGCCATTATTCTTTAAAATTGTTTTAACTTGTATATAAATATTTATTTCTGTTATTTATTTATTTATTTTAATTTTAAGTATGGTTATATTAATTTTGTAAAATATATAAACTGAAATCTTTTAATAATTATTATAAAAACATGGATGCAAAATTTTCGCAAAGAATAAAAGATGTTTTAAGTTACAGTAAAGAAGAGGCTGTTCGTCTTGGTAATGCATATATTGGCACAGAACACCTACTTTTAGGGATCTTACGTGAGGGTGAAGGCATTGCTGTTACTGTGCTTGAGAATTTAAATATTGATCTGAATAATCTAAAAAAATCTATTGAATTTAGAATCAGATCTGAAGAAAATTTCAAAATCACAGATACCGATAATATTCCTTTATTTAAAACAGCTGAAAGAGCTTTAAAACTTGTTTATTTAGAAGCAAAATCTTTTAGTAGTTCTACAATAAACACTGGTCATTTATTATTATCGATTCTTAAAGATGAAAACAGCGTTGTAACTCAAATACTTGAAGAGCAAAGTATAGATTATCAAAGCATAAGAACTGAAATTGAAGGCTACCAACCTGAAGCTAAAGCCGACTTTGAGGACGAAGAAAATGAAATGCCTTTTGGATCAGGTAAAAGTAGTGGCGGTGGTTCTTCTCAAGCAAGCCAGAAATCAAAATCAGAAACACCTGTGCTTGATAACTTTGGAATAGATCTTACAAAAGCCGGTGAAGACAATGCGCTTGACCCTATTGTTGGTCGTGAAAAAGAAATTGAACGTTTAGCTCAGATCTTAAGCCGAAGAAAAAAGAATAATCCGGTATTAATTGGTGAGCCTGGTGTTGGAAAATCTGCAATTGTAGAAGGTCTTGCATTACGAATTATTCAAAGAAAAGTATCCCGTGTTTTATTCGATAAAAGAGTTATTACACTGGATTTAGCTTCAATTGTTGCCGGTACAAAATACAGAGGTCAGTTTGAGGAAAGAATGAAAGCTATTTTAAATGAGCTTGGTAAATCATCCAACATTATTCTCTTTATTGATGAAATACATACTATTGTTGGCGCTGGTGGTGCAACCGGATCACTTGATGCTGCTAATATGTTAAAACCTTCTCTTGCTCGTGGCGAAATACAATGTATTGGAGCAACAACATTAGACGAATATCGTCAGCATATAGAAAAAGATGGTGCACTGGAAAGAAGATTCCAGAAAATAATGGTAGACCCTACTACTGAAGAAGAAACAGCTGAAATTCTACATAATATTAAAAGTCGTTATGAAGATCATCATAATGTAACTTATACCGATGATGCAATTGAAGCTTGTGTTAAGTTAACAATGCGATATATTAGTGATCGTCATTTGCCGGATAAAGCTATTGATGCACTTGATGAATCTGGTTCGAGAGTGCATATTTCAAATATTGTGGTTCCAAGTCAGATTATTGATCTTGAAAAGCAAATTGAAACAGTTAGAGCTGAAAAAGTATCTGCAGTAAAAAATCAAAACTTCGAATTAGCAGCTAATTTCAGAGATAGCGAGAAGAAATTAATTGAGGCTCTTGATAAAGAGAAAGATAACTGGGAAAAAGAGCTTGTAAAAAATCGCGAACAAGTTTCTGAAGAAGAAGTAGCCGAAGTTGTTGCTATGATGACAGGTGTTCCTGTACAGCGTATTGCTCAGGCTGAAGGTTCTCGTTTAATGAAAATGGGCGATGAACTTAAAACACAGGTAATCGGTCAGGATGAAGCGATAACAAAAATTGTAAAATCAATTCAAAGAAACCGTGCTGGTCTTAAAGATCCTAACAAACCAATTGGTTCGTTTATTTTCTTAGGACCTACTGGTGTTGGTAAAACACAGCTTGCAAAAATTCTTGCATTATACTTATTCGATAGTGTTGATAATCTTATCCGTATGGATATGAGTGAATATATGGAGAAATTCTCAGTATCACGACTTGTAGGAGCTCCTCCGGGATATATTGGATATGAAGAAGGCGGACAATTAACTGAAAAAGTTAGACGCAGACCATATTCTGTAATATTGCTTGATGAAATTGAAAAAGCGCATCCAGATGTATTCCATTTATTATTGCAAGTTTTAGATGAAGGACAGCTTACTGATAGCCTTGGAAGAAGAATTGATTTCAGGAATACAATAATTATAATGACTTCTAACATTGGAAGTAGGCAACTAAAAGATTTCGGTCAAGGAGTTGGTTTTTCAACACGTGCTAAACAGGAATCATCGAGTCAGCATGCAAAAAGCGTAATACAAAATGCTCTAAAGCGCTCGTTTGCACCCGAATTCATTAATCGCCTTGATGATATCGTAATTTTTAATTCTCTTGTTAAAGAAGATATTTACAAGATAATTGATATTGAGCTTAAAGGTTTATTTGAAAGAGTAAATGCGCTGGGTTACAATATTGAATTAACAAATGAAGCTAAAGATTATATTACAGAAAAAGGTTTTGATCCTGATTTTGGTGCTCGTCCGTTAAAAAGAGCTATTCAGAAGTACCTTGAAGATCCAATGGCTGAAGTAATCATTAAATCTAACCTAAAACAGGGTGATATTATACTCGTTGGTTATGATAAAGAGAAAGATGAAATAGTAATTGATCAAAAAAAGAAAACAAAAAAGCTCAAACCGAAAGAAAAAGACGCTAAATAATTCAACAAAACCTTACTTATTATGTTACAAGTAAGGTTTTTTTTTACAAATATTTTAAATCTAATTTAATGGAAAAGAATAATACAAAAATTACTTCAAAGGGAAATCCTTTAACCTTAATTGGTAAAGAAATAAAAGTAAATGATAAAGCAGTTGATTTTAGCGTTGCAAACAATAGCTTTCAGGAAGTTAAGCTATCTGATTTTGATGGGAAAGTTAAGATTTTATCTTTATTTCCTTCTATTGATACTGGAGTTTGCTCAAAACAAGCACATGTATTTAACAAGGAAGCTTCTGCTTTAAGCAATGATATTGAAATATTAGCTATTTCAAACGACTTACCTTTTGCTCTTGGTCGTTTTTGTGGTGCTGAAGGTATTGAAAACATTACGACTCTTTCAGATCATAAGAATTTAGATTTTTCGTCGAAATATGGCTTTCTAATTGAAGAATTGCGTTTAGTAGCGAGAGGTGTAGTTGTTATTGATAAGGAAAATATTGTGAGGCATGTAGAATATGTTCCAGAAATAACGGATGAGCCTGATTATAATACGGCAATAAAAATTGCAAAAGAATATATCTAATAAAAAAGCCGGTTAAAAACCGGCTTTTTTTATGCTAATTCTCCCGTCAGATCAAAATCATCGGAGTCTGTGATTCTTATTTTATAAAAACTTCCGATACGAAGTCTCTTATTTTCGGACTTTACAATTACCTCATTATCAACATCTGGCGAGTCAAACTCTGTTCTACCAACATAATAATCGCCTTCTTTTCGTTCAATAAGAACTTCATATAAGTCTCCTATCCTACTCTTATTTAATTCATTGGAAACTTCACGTTGTACTTCCATTATTTTTTCCATTCTCGATCGTTTAATTGAGAACGGAATATCATCTTTAAAATTCATTGCTGAATAGGTATTTTCTTCTTCAGAATACGTAAAAACACCTAATCTCTCAAACTTGGCAAAACGAACAAACTCAACAAGTTCATTAAAATCTTCATCAGTCTCTCCTGGATGTCCAACAAGTAAAGTTGTTCTGAGTGCCATCCCGGGAATTTCCTTTCTAAAATGATTTATTAGATCATATGTTTGCTGTTTTGTTATTCCTCTACGCATCATTTTTAGGAGCTTATCGCTAATATGCTGCACAGGAATATCCATATACTTGCAAATATTAGATTTTGTTTTCATTACCTCTAAAATGTCCATTGGAAATTTTGCAGGAAAAGTGTAATGTAAACGAAGCCATTTCAGACCTTTTAAATCAGAAAGACGATCTATTAGCTCAGCAAGTTTATATTCTTTGTAAATATCAATGCCATAATAAGATAAATCCTGGGCGATAAGTATAATTTCCTTTACTCCTTTCTGAATTAAGAATTCTGCTTCTTTAATCAGTTCTTCTATGGGTCTTGACTTATGTTTTCCTTTAATCAAAGGAATTGCACAAAATGAACAAGTTCTATCGCATCCCTCAGAAATCTTAAGATATGCGTAGTGTTTTGGCGTAGTTAAAAAACGCTCTCCAATTAGCTCTTCTTTATAATTTGCTCCTGTTTCTTCAATTAACTCTTTCAGACTGTTTACTCCAAAGAATTTATCAACCACAGGAATCTCTTTTTCAAGCTCTTCTTTATATCTTTCAGATAAACAACCAAATACAAATAATTTTTCGATTTTCTTAGTATCTCTAAGTCCCTCGAATTGCAAAATAGTTTCTATGGATTCCTTTTTAGCATCATTAATAAAACCACAGGTATTAATTATTACAATATCAGAAGGTTTATTTGAATCATGAACAACCTGAAAACCATTTGATTCAAGTTGTCGCATTAAGGATTCTGAATCAACAAGATTCTTAGAGCATCCCATAGTAATAATATTAACTTTTTTATCGCCTTTGGTTTTCATAAATTATTATGAATTATTTTAAGGAAAATCAACTACAACTAATTAGGAAAATAAAGAATCAACGAATTCTTTTTTATTGAATACCTGAAGATCTTCCACACCTTCACCTATTCCAATATATTTTACAGGAATCTTAAATTGATCAGAAATTCCTATTACCACACCACCTTTAGCAGTTCCATCTAATTTTGTAAGTGCAAGTGCATTTACATCAGTAGCTTTGGTAAATTGTTTTGCCTGCTCAAATGCATTCTGACCAGTTGATCCATCAAGTATAAGAAGTATTTCGTGAGGTGCACCCGGAATTACTTTCTGCATAACATTTTTAATTTTACCTAATTCGTTCATCAGGTTTATTTTGTTGTGCAAACGTCCGGCTGTATCAATAATTGCAATATCCGCATTATTTGTTTTTGCTGATTTAAGAGTATCAAAAGCAACAGAAGCAGGATCAGATCCCATTTTTTGTTTTATGATTGGCACACCTGTTCTTTCTGCCCATATAGCAAGCTGATCAACAGCTGCAGCACGGAATGTATCAGCAGCTCCGAGATAAACGCTTTTTCCTAAGTTCTTAAATTGATATGCAAGCTTACCAATAGTTGTTGTCTTACCAACACCATTAACTCCCACAACCATAATTACATAAGGACCTTCATCTGCATTAAAAGATAAATTGATATCACCGGAATTATTTTCCTCTAATAAAGTCGCAATTTCTTCTTTTAAAATTTCATTGAGCTCGCCTGTGCCAAGATATCTTTCATTAGACACTCGTTCTTCTATTCTTTCAATTATTTTCAAGGTTGTATCCACCCCAACATCAGAAGTAATAAGTACTTCTTCAAGATTATCAAGCACCTCGTCATCTACCGTAGATTTACCAACAACTGCACGAGAAAGCTTCTTAAACACACTTTCTTTTGTTTTTGCTAATCCCTTATCCAGAGTATCCTTCTTTTCCTTTGAAAATATTCCAAATGTTCCCATGAAAATAGTTATTCGAATTAATAAGTAAGGCTGCTAAATTAATACATTTTAGCGAATAGCTGAAATAAAAAAAGCTTTCCTTAAAACAGAAAGCTTTTAATATAATTTTATGTAAATAAGAATTACTTTTTAGCAAAGAACTCTTTTACGTCGTCGTTATGTACCATTTCCTGTGCATACTGGAAACCGTTTTCGGTTTTTACCATCTTTATACATTTTGTATAATTTCTTCCAGCACCTTTTTGTAAACTTGCAACTGCCTTCTTTGCCATAGCTTAATTATTTTATTTCTTTATGAACTGTTACTTTCTTAAGAATAGGATTGTATTTTTTCAATTCCATTCTTTCAGTAGTATTTTTCTTATTCTTTGTAGTAATGTATCTTGATGTTCCAGGCATGCCAGATTCTTTATGTTCTGTACATTCCATTATTACCTGAATTCTATTACCTTTTGCCATTTTATAGCTCTCCTTTTTAGTAGTTCGTAATATAACCTTTTTCTGTGGCTTCTTTTAAAGCGGTTTTTAAACCCTTTTTGGTAATATTTCTAATACCAGCAGCCGTAACTTTAAGAGTTATCCAACGATCTTCTTCTTCGAAGTATAATTTTTTTACCATTAAGTTCGGGTAAAATCTTCTCTTAGTTCTTCTTTTCGAGTGGGAAACATTGTTTCCAACTATTACTTTCTTTCCAGTTATTTGACAGATCTGTGACATTTCTTTTTCAATTTAATCTCATTTCAAACAGATCGCAAAATACGAGAATTTTATTTAATTAATCAAGAATATTTTAAACTATTTTTATAAATAATTACATTTCTTTATCATTTGCCAGTTTTTGCAGCATATTCAGAGCGGTTAATGACGCTCTTTGTATGTTTCTATCACGCTGATCTCCAAATATATATAACTTCGATATAAGCTTAGATTTACTGGCAACAGCAATCCATGTTGTTCCTACAGGTTTTTCATCAGTTCCGCCATTTGGACCAGCAATTCCTGAAGTTGCAATAGCAAAATCTGCGTCATACAAATTTAAAATACTCTTTGCCATTTGTTCAACTACTTGTTTACTTACAGCTCCATATTTATCTATATCACTGTTACTTACAGATAATGTATTCTCTTTTATTTCATTTGCATAAGCAACTACTCCACCTTTAAAATATTGAGAACTACCAGATACAGAAGTAATAAGATGTGCAATATTACCTCCTGTACAACTTTCTGCAGTTGCTAAAGTCTGTCCTTTCATTAAAAGAATTTTCCCAACAAGTTCTTCCAGTTTATCAGAATCGTAGCCACAAATTAAATCAGGTATAATTTTTTTAAGTTCTTTTATCTTTTCTAATATTGTATTTTCTAATAATCTCAATTCAATACCTTTAGCAGTCAATCTCAGCTTAATTAAACCAGGAGAAGGTAAATATGCTAAAGAAATAAACTCAGGCAACTTACTCTCCCAAGGTTCCAGTATTTCCGCAAGCTTCGATTCAGAAATACCTTGCGTTAAAACGATCTTATGTAGTATGTGAATATCTCTTTTTCTTCCCGAAAGCTCAGGAAGAATAGAATTACTCATCATTTCTTTCATCTCGAAAGGAACTCCGGGCATTGAAATAAATGTGCACCCACCCTTTTCAAACCACATTCCCGGTGCAGTACCCAATTTATTTTCAATTATTCTGCAATTTTCCGGAACATCTGCTTGTTTCACATTGCGTTCGTTCATGTGAGCTTTGCGTTTTATTACGAATTGCTCAATATGATTTAGAACTTCTTTATTCTGAATAAGCTTAGTTTCGAAATATTCAGCTAATGTCTTTTTTGTTATATCATCGTCTGTAGGTCCTAATCCTCCTGTAATGAATACAAAATCAGTTTCTTTTGAAACATTATCTAAAGCTTTAACTATATCAACGCTTTTATCTGATATTGAGCTTATTCTGGTAATATCAACACCAATAAGATTCAGCTTATTAGCCATCCAGGCTGAGTTGGTGTCTACAGTCTGTCCAATAAGAATTTCATCTCCAATGGTAATTATTTCTGCTTTCATTTTACTTATTAAATTTATCAATAAACCTTAAACGTTGCAATAATGTTGGATGTGAATAATTAAAGAAAACATACCAAGGATGCGGAGTTAAATTCGACAGATTAGTCACAGAAAGATTTTTTAGTGCATTTTGCAAATGAACACCTTCATAGTTCTCAGAAGCAAACTGATCTGCAGCATATTCGTTCTTGCGCGAAACAACATTCATAAACAATCCAATAATCGTTGAGATTGGGCTATATAAGAATCCAAATGTGATTAATCCTAAGTGAAAACTGGGAATATCTGAACCTAAAGCTCTTGATAATTCAGCATTTCCAACAAATAGTGATAAGATATACAATGTAAGTCCAGTTTGTATAATAGATGAAGAAACTGAAATTAAGGTGTGTTTTTTCTTATAATGACCAATTTCATGAGCTAATACACCAACAATTTCTTCTTTGCTTAATTTCTCTATTAAGGTATCATAAAGAACTATTTTCTTTTTCTTACCTAATCCGCTAAAATATGCATTTGCTTTTGTACTTCGTTTTGATCCATCAATAACAAAAACATTATCGAGCTTAAAACCTGCTTTTGTGCAAAAAGATGTTATTTCGGTTTTTAACTCTCCTTCTTCAAGTGGTTTTAACTTATTAAATAAAGGTACTATTAATGATGTATAAAACATGGTCATGAATAGCATAAAAGCACTTACAGCTATCCATGCATAAACCCAAAAGAATTCGCCGACAGTATTGTAAAACCAAATAATAAGGGCAAGTAATCCTCCTCCTATTAATGCTGCTATAATCCAAGCTTTGAGTTTATCAAGAATAAAGGTTTTAACTGTGGTTTTATTAAAGCCAAATTTCTCTTCAATAACAAAAGTATCGTAAATACTGAATGGAGTATGCAGTATGTCAGAAGCAAACATGATTATTCCAAAGAATATTAATGCTATAAAAATTGAATTTGATGTATAAGATCTTGCAAAATCATCAATAAATGCAAACCCTGAAAAATAGAGGAATACAAGTATCAGAAACAAGTTAAAACTACTTGTAATAATCGAAAATTTATGATTTACCTTATCATAATCCTGTGATTTTTGGTATTTTTCTTCGTCATAAATTCCTTTAAGTTCTAAAGGCAATACAGAGCTTCTTTTTGTAGCATTTAAATAATCAAGAAACTGTTCAAGTAGATAATCAAATAGTATTATACCGATTATAAAATAAAAGATGATTTGATGCATTTCTATATAAATTTTGAGATAAGGCTCCAAAATTAATAAAAAGCATCCATTTTAGAGATAGAATGAAAGAATTAATAAATCTGCTTGCCGAGTTTCTCAAGCTCTTCTTTTCTCATCTTTAAATTGTAGATATAATATCGTGTGCGGCTTTTCTTTTTAATTTTTTCTGATGTTTCAGCCCATGCAATTGCTATATCAAGATTTCCTGTCATTTCGTTGGCAAGTGCAAGATTGAAGCATGCTCTGCTTGCAATTTCTTTGTCAATATCTTTTGTGTATTTTTCCCAAAAAACGGAAGCTTCTTCCCATTTATTGTTTTTAACAAATTCAGCAGCAAGTTTAAAATCTTTGTTTCCAGTTACAAAATAATATCGTATTTCAGTTTGCCAGCCCGGAAAAACCCTTTTTGCATAATCTGAAGCTGTAAAGTAGCTTGCCTCGCGAATACATTGTTCAACACCTGGCATATTTTTTTCAACTTCAGCCTTCATATAACCGACTTTCTCCCAATACAAGGTGTCAGTATAGTTATATTTATCTAATCTCTTTTTGTCTATTAAATCGTAAACACTCCAGAAAGCGCTAATTCTTAATTCTCTGTATTTATAATATTCGACAGGATAAGAATAAGTATCTGTATACTCTTCGTTATTCATGTGTAAATTCATAGAATCAAGAATAATAAAGATATCTGCATCACTTTTTTTTGCAATTTCACCTAAAAAGTACCAAGATATTGTATCCCTGTTATAAACTCTATTTTTATTAGGAAATCCTTTAAGATATAGAAAACGTGAAGAATCAATTCCGGCAGTAGATTTTATTGCATCAATAAAACCCAAATTCATTTCTTGGGTAATTATTTTATATAATAAGGTATCAGTCTTCTGATCATCATTAAGATCAGATTCCAGATTTATAAAAACAATTTTATTAAAACTTCCTGGAAATTCAATATTAGCAGGCACAACCGTTTCTACTCTAATTGTACTTAAAGGCTCACAACTATAGAATAATACCAAAAAAACACCAATAATTATAGTAAATTTTATCGATTTCATTTATTTAATGATTATATAGACATACCAATTATAAATAAAAATAAATTAACCACAAAAATAATACCATCCTGTAATAAAAAAAGCACTTAATTTTGTTAATAAGTGCCTTTGAAATGTATTTTCAATTCTATAAAACTATGTATTCATTGCTCCACAAACATTTATTACCTGTCCGCTAACATAAGTTGATAAATCAGATGCTAAAAATAATGTTGCATTAGCTACATCTTCTGGAGTACCTCCACGACGCAATGGAATTTGTTGTTCCCATGCTTTACGAACATCTTCATCTAATTTAGCTGTCATTTCTGTAATAATAAATCCCGGAGCAATTGCATTACAGCGGATATTTCTTGATCCAAGCTCCTTTGCAATAGACTTTGTAAATCCAATTATTCCGGCTTTAGATGCTGAGTAATTAGCTTGTCCTGCATTACCACTAACACCTACAACTGAACTCATATTTATAATTGATCCTGATCGTTGTTTCAGCATATATTTCTGAGCAGCTTTTGTAAAGTTAAATACAGATTTAAGGTTTACAGTAATAACTGTATCCCATTGCTGCTCAGTCATTCTCATCATTAAGGTATCCATAGTGATACCTGCATTATTCACCAAAATATCAACACTACCAAATTCACCTTGAATTTCATCAATAAGAATTTGAGTTTCTTCGAATTTGCTAGCATCAGAAGCATATCCTTTAGCTTTAACTCCTAAAGCCTGTAGCTGCTTTTCAACTTCTTTTGCAGCATCATTATATTCTAAATCAGTAAATGCAATATTTGCACCTTGTTCTGCTAATTTTACAGCAATAGCCTTTCCTATTCCTCTGGCTGCGCCAGTAATAACAGCAGTTTTTCCTTCTAATAATTTCATAAAACTATATTTAAATGATTATTTACAGGAAACAAAAATAAGGAAACTAAGTTTATTTTCGCAATAAAAAAACACCAAACAGATCTTGCATATTATAAGTTAACTCGTATCAAGTTGATCTAATTTTATCATGTAGGGCTTAAAACATCAACACTTCATCAAGTTATTGATAGTATTTGAAAAGTTTTAAAAAATGGTTTTTTTTTCATACATTGTGATCATTAAACAACGGCTATAATCACGAAATTTAAATATCTGATTTATGAAAATAAAGATGACATTAAAAACAAAAATGCTTGTATATATTTTAACAACAGCGTTTATTGTTTATGCGCTTGCATTGGGTTACATTGCCTTAAAAATAAGTAATATTAGCTTAACCAATGCTAAGGACCTTGCCAATACATATGCAAGAGAATATGCTAATTATACGAAGGCAGATTTAAGTACCGATATGAATATGACCCGTGCTTTGGCAAATGTTGCTATGGGATATAAAAATCTACCACAAGATAAAATGGAGGATATTTTAAATGAAATGATTTTTCATTTAATCGAAGAAAATCCGAATTTTTTATCAACTTGGTTTAACTGGGAATTAAGTGCAATTTGGTCTGACTGGGATAAACCTCATGGTCGACAAAGATTGACTTATTACAGAATGGAAGGTGAAATTTTATATAAAACAGAATTAGTTGATACAGCTCCAGGATTTACAAAAGGAGCATATTACGATATGCTTGAAAAGAAGGAAGAATATGTAATGGATCCATATTATTTTACATATAAAGAAGGTGAAGAGGCAGTTTTGGAAACCAGCGTAGCAGTTCCTATTGTAGTTGATGGCGTTTCGGTTGGTGTTGCAGGATTCGATTTATTATTACAACGTTTTCAGGATATTATTGAAAATATTCATCCTATAGAAGACAGTTATGCCTTTTTAATTTCTAATAACGGTCAGTTTGTTGCTCATAATAATGAAGAATTAGTTGGTCAGTTTGTACAAGATCAGGAAGGAGAAGATGAAGACATATTACAAAAAATTCAAAATGGAGAAGAATTTTTATATAATGTTAAAAATGAAGATGGAAGAGAATTCTGGGTTTCATATGCACCAGTTTATATTGGCAACTCTCCAACTCCATGGTCTTTTGGTTTTGCTGTTCCTGTTGATGTTATTATGAAAGAAGAAAAAGCAGCACTTAGAAGTTCAATATTTTGGGGGGCAATAGGTTTATTATTTACTGCTTTCATCATTTGGCTGATAGCTCATAATATCTCACGACCTATTTCAAAAACTACAAATGTATTAAGCGATTTAGCGAAAGGTGATATTGACGAATCGAAAAAAGTTACTATTAAAACCAAAGATGAAATTGGTGAAATGGGTAATTCTGTTAATACACTAATTGATGGTTTAAATAAAACAGCAGAATTTGCACAAGAAATTGGAAAAGGAAATTTGGAAAAAGAATTTGATCTTTTAAGTGATAAAGATGTACTTGGAAATTCTCTGCTTGAAATGCGTAAAAGTCTTAAAATAGCAAATAAGCAGGAAACTGAACGCAAACTTGAAGATCAAAAACAAAACTGGACTACTCAAGGATTAGCAAAGTTTGGTGAAATACTTCGTCAGAATAATGACGACATGCAAGATTTCTCTTATCATATTATTAGTAACCTCGTAAAATACATTGATGCTAACCAAGGTGGTATTTTTATGGTAAATGATGACGATAAAAACGATGTATTTGTTGAGCTTTTAGCTTTTTATGCTTACGAAAGACGAAAATACATGGAAAAACGTATTGAAGTCGGTGTTGGTTTAATTGGAAGATGTGTACAGGAGCAAAAGACAATTTATATGACAGAACTTCCTGAAGAATATATTAATGTTACATCAGGATTAGGACAGTCTGTACCTAATGCCCTACTTATTGTTCCTTTAAAAGTAAATGATGAAATATTTGGAGTAGTTGAACTTGCAGGATTTAATGAATTTGAAGATCATGTTGTTAAATTCGTTGAAGAAGTTGGTGAAAGCATTGCATCTACTATTTCAACAACGAAAATTAATATTAGAACGACTCAATTACTTGAGCAGTCGCAACAGCAAAGTGAAGAAATGGCAGCGCAAGAAGAAGAAATGCGCCAAAACATGGAAGAATTGCAAGCAACTCAAGAAGAAGCAGGTAGAAGAAGTACTGAAATGCAAGGCTTAGTGAACGCATTAAATACTGCTAACTTAGTAGTAGAGTATGATTTAAACGGAAATATTATAGAAGTTAATGATAATTACATTCAAATAGTAGGAACTACAAAAGATCAGTTGATTGGTACTCATCACACAGATAATATGCAATTAACAAAAACTCAGAAAAAAGAAATAGATCAGTTCTGGATTGACTTACGTAATGGTATTGCTAAAAAAGAAACAGATCATGTTGAATTTAGCGGCAAAGAGTATGTATTTGTAGCAACTTATACTCCTATCCTTAACGAAGAAGGCAAACCAGTGAAAGTGCTTAAGATTGCCACTGATATAACCGAATACAATAAGGCAAAATAGAAAAACCAACTATTAAGTCCTAAAAAACCCTGGTAAATTTGTTACCAGGGTTTTTATTTTATATTAAATGCTAATATTATCTAAAACTAATTCCAAGACCAGCTGAAGCCACAGAGTAGTTTGCATAAGTATAATCAAAGTTAATTGTAACAACTGCAAATTTGAACCTTAAACCAGCGTTAAAACGTGGTTTTGTAACTCCTCCATCAGTACTTTTAATAGTAATATCAATCGGATCTTTCTTTGCAGTATTGTCATCAACAATTATTTGCGTTCCATTTACCTCTGGAAATGGATAATAACCATTCAATTTTAGATTTGAAGTGGTTGAACTAATACCAACACCACCATAAATACATATTATTTTAAAATCACCAGAAACAATTAAGTTAGCCGTAATATTGCTTACATCCAACATTAATTCCTGTCCTGAATACAAGTCTTCATTATCAAAAACAACATCGGCAAAATCATCATAAAAAGATGCCTGAAAATCAAGAGCATTTTTCGAATTCAACTTTGTATATCCACCTTGTAAAGACATATCGAATACAGGTAGTTTTTTTAATCCTGGAATCCATTGCGACACACTGTGTTTTAGCCCAACTCCCCATAAACTTATTTTACTTCCATTTCCCCATTCAAGTGAAGGTGAGTAACGAACTAATATATCTGTTTCTTTTACAAGACCAAGACCTAATTGAATCATTGGTACCGGTGTATATGGGAATCCTGTTCCACGCGGTAAATTTAATTGTGCAATAGGTACATCGATTCCTAAAACGTCTTGAGAATAATCTACTAACTGTCCATCACCACTTCCAGCGGCTGTCGGTGATTTACCTGATGCTACTACTGCAGTTAAACCGTTTGCAGGATCTCCAAGACCCAATTCACTTGCATCATAGCTTTGA
The DNA here is from genome assembly GCA_030637515.1 of Bacteroidales bacterium. Taxonomy (GTDB): domain Bacteria; phylum Bacteroidota; class Bacteroidia; order Bacteroidales; family UBA12077; genus UBA12077. The sequence goes on along the minus strand of DAOWGM010000003.1, from coordinate 64,538 downwards.
TCAGCTGTTGGTATAAATGTTAGATTAAATGATACATTTAAATCGAAACCTCCTAATTTATGAGCTTTTGCAGTAGTGTACCAACCTGTACTTAAACCCGCTCCAATTCCATTAGCATATGGCGTTAAATAAGTTTCAAATATTTTTTCAGCATCACCCTGCCCAGCAGCTAAAACCTGACCTAACTCTCCAAATTGAGCAAATAAAGATGATGAAAAAAAGGTAAATACAATGATTGTGAGTATCCGTTTAAATAATTTATTAGTTTTCATAAATACTATTTTAAGGTTATTATTTATTTTTATATTATGTTTTATATAAGACGGTAATATACACGAAAAGGTTCCGTTTCTTAGTAATTTATTTTTAACATCGCTGTCTAAATGATAAAAATAAGAAATGCCTTTCATTTGTTCAACAAATTTCCTTAATTGTACGCTATTATTAAAATATTATTCATTGTAAACAGAAGTGTAAATATATAAAATATTTGAAAAAAGATGGCGATTAACCAACCCTTGGCAGACAGAATGAGACCAAAAAACCTAAATGAATATTTAGGTCAGAAACATTTGGTGGGAGAAAATGCAATTTTACGCAAAGCTATTGAATCGGGGAACATACCGTCGTTTATTTTATGGGGACCTCCGGGTGTTGGAAAAACTACGCTAGCCCAAATAATTGCGAATCAGCAAAACAGACCTTTTTATACACTTAGTGCTGTTCATTCGGGTGTTAAAGATGTGCGTGAAACAATACAGAAAGCAAAAAAGCAACAATTTTTTGATTCCCCAAATCCAATTTTATTTATTGATGAAATTCATCGTTTTAATAAATCGCAACAAGATTCATTGTTAGGAGCTGTTGAGCAAGGAACTATTATTTTAATTGGTGCAACAACGGAGAATCCTTCTTTTGAAGTTATTTCCCCACTCCTTTCACGTACACAAGTATATATATTAAAACCTCTTGAAAAAGAAGATCTTATAGAAATAATTAACAAGGCCATTACACAGGATAAATATCTGAAAGAACTTGATTTAGAAATAAAAGAATATGAGTCTTTACTTCGATTTTCAGGTGGAGATGCGCGCAAATTATACAACATACTAGAACTGGTGATAAACACAGAACAGGCTAAATCGTCAGGTAAAATTTCTATTACAAACGACATTGTAATTGATATTTTACAACAGAATATTGCCACATATGATAAAAATGGAGAACAGCACTACGATATTATTTCGGCATTTATCAAATCAATTCGGGGTAGCGATCCAAATGCTGCAGTTTATTGGTTAGCAAGAATGATTGAAGGTGGCGAAGATCCTAAATTCATTGCACGTCGATTGTTAATTTTGGCTTCGGAAGATATTGGTTTAGCTAATCCTAATGCATTATTATTAGCTAACAGCTGTTTTGATGCTGTAAATAAAATAGGCTGGCCCGAATCACGAATTATTCTCTCGGAAGCAACCATTTATCTTGCTATTTCGGCAAAAAGCAATTCTGCTTACCAGGCAATTAATGATGCTCAAAACCTTGTAAGAAAAGAAGGAGATTTACCGGTACCACTGCATATTAGAAATGCACCTACAAAGTTAATGAAAGACATTGGCTATGGTAAGGATTATAAATATGCTCACAGTTATGAAGGTAATTTTGTGCAGGATAATTTTATGCCTGAGAAATTAGCAAATAATATAATTTACAAACCTCAAAACAACTCGAAAGAAGTTGAAATATCTGAAAGACTCAAAATTCAGTGGAAAGGAAAATATAAATATTAATAATTTAGATTACTTTCGTATTTTATTGCAAACCATAAAATATCAAAAAATGATTCCAAATATTTCTAATCTAAAATATACTGATAAAAACAATTTCTTTTTGCTCGCAGGACCTTGTGTTGTAGAAAGTGAAAAAGGTGTTTTTGAAATTGCAGAAAAAATTGTCGAAATAACTGACAAACTGCAAATTCCATTTGTTTTCAAAGCTTCTTATAGAAAAGCAAATCGGTCAAGACTGGATTCATTTACAGGAATTGGAGATCTTAGTGCATTGAAAATTCTTGAAAAAGTTAAAGAAAAGCTAAATATTCCGATTGTTACGGATATCCATACTGAAGAAGAAGCTGTTATTGCTGCAGATTATGCTGATGTGTTACAGATTCCAGCTTTCCTGTGCCGCCAAACAAATCTTCTTGTAGCTGCTGCAAAAACAGGAAAAATAGTGAATATTAAAAAAGGTCAATTCCTGGCACCTTCTTCAATGAAATTTGCAATTGACAAAGTACTTGAATCAGGAAATGAGAATGTTATGATAACAGATCGTGGTACTATGTTTGGATATCAAGATTTAATTATTGATTACCGTGGCATTCCTGAAATGCAGAAATTTGGACATCCTGTGATACTTGATTTAACGCATAGCTTACAACAGCCTAATCAAGACAGTGGTGTTACTGGAGGAAAACCAGAATTGATTGAAACAGTTGCTCGTGCTGGAATAGCAGTTGGTGTTGATGGTATTTTTATTGAAACACATCCGGATCCTGCCAATGCAAAATCTGATGGAGCCAACATGCTTAATTTGAAATACTTGGAAGAATTGCTTGCAAGTTTAGTTAAAATTAGAAAAGCAATTGTTTAAAGTCTAATGACTCTTTACTCTTAAAAGGTGCTTTTTTATTTTTTCCAAAAACTCATTAAGAGAAATTGGTTTAGCAATATAATCATCACATCCTGCATCAAAACACTTATAGCTATCCTGAGGTAAAGCATATGCTGTTTGAGCAATTACAGGAATTTCTTTATTTATTTCTTTAATTCTTTTTGTACATTCATATCCGTCCATTACTGGCATCTGAATGTCCATTAATATTAAATCAATTTTAGTACCAGATTCTATTTGTATAAGAGTTTCTTCTCCGTTTTTGGTCCAAATCAAATTCACATTTGTTGGACTTAAAGTTTCTTTAATAATCTCGAAGTTTATTTTTTTATCTTCAGCTACAAGGATTACTTTATCAGACCAATCCATATCATGAGGTTCATTTTCCTTAAGAGGCTCATTATCTATATTAAACGGCATACTAAAATAAAATGTTGAACCTCGATTTAAACTTGAATCAAGCCAAATTCTTCCACCAAGTAACTCAACAAGCTTTTTTGCTACAGAAAGACCTATTCCTGCTCCTTCATATGTCTTAGAAATTCCATCATCAACCTGACGGAATCTTTCAAAAATAATGTCTTCATACTTATCGTCAATACCTATTCCTGTATCTTTTACAAAAAAGTGCAATTCTCTGTCATTTGGATGTGTAAAACCAAACTCAACAACTCCTTCTTTGGTAAATTTAATTGCATTATCTAAAAGAATTGTAATTATTTGCTTTAGCCTTGTAGCATCAGTGCGAATAACAATATCATTTTCACTATTCTCATTATGATAAATAAGTTTTAAATTATCTTTTCCTTTTTTCAGAATTTCATTTGCAAATTTATCGGAAAGATATTCAAGCATTGGATGTGGATTAAACTCATTTTTGTCAATCGTAATATCACCTGAATCTACTTCAGCAAAATCCATAATTTCATCAATTAAATTAGTTAAACTTTTACAACCATCCATTACCTTTTCAATATATTCTTTTCTTTTCTCAGTAGTTATGTCATCAAATGCCAGCATTTGAGAAAAACCATTAATAGCATTCATAGGAGTTCTTACTTCATGCGACATATTTGCTAGAAAATTCGATTTCAGTTTATCAGCCTCTTCTGCTTTGTCTTTTTCTATACTAAGACTTTCAGCAGTTTTTTTATGTTCATCAATTTCTAATAGAAGTTTCTTGTTTGTTTGTTCTATATCAGCTGTTCTACTATTCACTCTTAGTTCTAATTCCTCTTTTATTTCAATCAGTTTATTTTCAGTTTTTACACGTTCCTCTATTTCATTTTCTAATTTATGCGCTGATTTTTTTTGTGATCTATAAAACCACAACAGAATCAATGCAATAATGAAAGTCAGAATAGAACTTATTGCAAGTATTGAATTTTGTACTTCTTTCTTTTTTAATTGTAAATCTTTTAAATCCTGATCTATTTTAAAGAACTCGATTTCTTTTTGGTGCTGTGCATTCTGGAATTGTGCTTCTATCTCATCAATTTGTCTGAATTTCTCTTCATTTAATAATGAATCCTTAACTTGGACATACTCTTTAAAATAAGAAAGAGCCTTGCTATAATTGCCAGTTTCTTCATATAAGCCTGATAAAGCTTCGTAATTATATGAGATATAATCTCTCATTGAAATTTCTACAGATAATTCTAATCCTTTTTCGAAATATTCATAAGATCTGGTATAATCCTCAATATTGCGATACAAAGATCCAAGGTTGTAGAATATATAAACCAATGTAGGTTTAAATCCAATTTCCTCAAATACAAGTAATGCTTTCAAATAATATTCAAGCGCTTCTTTATATCGCTCATTCTCTTCATAGACCAAGCCTATATTACTTAAAGATATTCCGATATTTTGCTTGTCGTACTGAGATTCGTATATCCCAAGTGATTTTTTATAATATTCAAGTGATTTTTCAAAATTACCCCAGCTAAAATGTAAAACTCCAATATTCTGATAAATAGCAGCTATTCTTTCTTCATTATTAGTTTTTCTGTATATTTCAATTGCTTTATCATAGTAATGTTGTGCAAGGGAATATTTCTGTATATCATAGTACAATGTTCCTATATCCTGATAGCTAATTGCAGCACTTTCTTTATTTTCAAGGGTTTCTGCTAATTCAACAGACTTTTGATAATAACTAAGTGCTTTATCGTAATTGTTTAAATATTGATTTACAAGACCCAGATTATGATATATTTGTGCTATCTGACTCAATTTTTCAATACTTTGATATAGAGTTAACGCTTCTTCATAATTCTTTTCTGCATTTTCAAAATTATCAGTCTTAAAGAAATATTCACCCAAATAAAAGTACGCAAAAGCCTTTGAATCAATATCATTAGCTGATTCTGACAATTTCACAAGTTCTTGACAGTACTCTAAGACATAATTTAAATGTTCGGGAAAACTAACTTTAATGATTTCACGGCAAGTAGAAATTTTTGGTCCCAACTTATCAGAACTATTTAATTTTTCTTCAAGTTTTACAAACTCCTCTTGAAAAGTTTCCTTTTGCGAAAAAGCAGTTAATGAAATAATTAAAAAGAAAATTGAATAAATTAATCTCACAATCTTTTCATGTATTTTAAAAATAATCCTAAATATACAATAAAAAATTTGGAAAAATGGTCTTAAATTTAAGAGGGATGTAAGCTATTTATCATTATTCTACTTCGTAGAATGCCTTTATTGCCCCAAAGTAATACTCATTCCATCCTTCTATTATATTTTCAAAATCTTCATCCGGAATGTTCTTATGATTAAGCTCAACCTGAGTACCTTTTTTATCAGTAAAAAGTTTTATTGTTACAATAGATTCTTCAGGTTGATCTCCAAAATACCATTGTTGCACTATTCTTTTGTTTTTTTCAATTTCAAGATTTTTACCTGTAATATCACCTTCCCATAGTGAGAATTCTGTTCCGGGATTTTCATCCATTATAGCTGGATATCCTGTCCATAGTTCTATTGTAAATGGATTTGTCAATGCTGTATAAACATCTTCAACTTCAGCAGGAATAATATAATACTTTTTAAAATCCTTCATTAAATAAATAAAATAAGTGAGTTAAATACGCCGTAATTCAACTGTATAAAAATTTGATGATATTGCCTGATTGTTTTTAAAATAATATGTTGCTCCCCACTCGTGAACTACTTTAAGATATATCCTAACAACTTCATTATCTAAAACTATTGTCCTGGTTATTTTCATACCATATCTTTCGAATTCTTCAACAGTTTTACCTCTTGGATAATCCTTTTTAACTGCAGAGAGTTCTTCTGCAGCTTTTTGTGCTGCATTCTTATTCAATTCATTTTGCTTATTCCGTTCTCCTGCCAATACTTTTGCTTGTCTGAGTTCTATATCCTTTTTCATTTTCTCTTTTGCAGCAATTTCTGCCTGCAATTTAGCTGCTTCTTCCTGTTCATACCTTTCTTCAGCAAGCCTTTTCTCTTCAGCCACTTTTGCTATCCTTTGTACTTCTTCAAGTGCTTTTTGAGCTTCGTTCTCTTTTCTCCTTTTTTCTGATTCTTCTTTAACAAGTGCTAACTGACGAGCTTTTTCCTCAGCATCCAGTCTTTCTTTTTCTTGTGCAATCTTTTTTAGCGAATCTGCCTGTGCTATTAGCATAGCTTCTTCTGCAGCTTTCTTTCTGGCAAACTCTTCAGCTTCTACCTTTGTTCTTTTTTCTGCAGCTAATTTTAATTCTGTTGCAATTCTTTCTTTTTCAATTCTTTCTGCTTCTTTTTTTGCAGCTTCCTCTTGGCTCCTTTTTTCGGCTTCTGCTTCCTGTTGAGCTAGTTGCTGAGCTTTCTTTTCTACTTCAATACGAGCAGTTTCTTCTGCAGCTTTTTTACGTGCTTCGTCTTCAGCTTTTAATTGAGCTTCAAAAGCAGCTTTTTTACGTGCCTCTTCTTCTGCCTTTATTTTAGCTTTTTCTTCAGCAGCAAGTCTTTGTTCCTCTGCTTTTCGTTCTTTTTCTATTTTTTCTGCCTCTTTACGGGCTGCTGCTTCAGCAGCTCTTTTTTTAGCTAGTTCCTTTTGTTGCGCTAACAATAGAGCTTGTTTTGCAGCTTCGACCTTTGCAGCTTCGACCTTTGCCAAACGTCTTGCTTCGGCAGCTTGCTTTTCTGCTTCAATTTTATTCTGATATTCTAATTCTGCTGCTGCTTTTTTAGCAGCCTGTGCCTGTTGCTGCTCAGCAAGTTCTTTTTCTTTTTGTTCATTAAGATGATCTTGATGTGCCTCTTCCAGCTCTTTCTCAGCTTTATTAACTTTATTTCTTATTTCAGTTGAATAATTAACGTCGTAATCAAAATCACCAATCTGTGGATAAAACTTTATTATCCCCACAGGTTGGGTAAATACAATAGTATTAACACCTGTATACTGATGAAATAACTCAACCGCAAAATATATTGGTGTAAAAGTCTTATCTTCAAACTTTTCAGGAACTTCTGTATTTATACTTATTTTTTTGGTAACAAATCCGTCTTTTGAAAACTCGAAAATATAATCTTTATTTAATTCAAGATCGATATCAAACTTGCCACTTCTATCTGCTGCATATGATTGAACAAGATTACCACTTTCATATAATTTAATTACTCCTTCTTTTGATGAACCCTCTTTTAAATCTAATCTTCCCTTTACCTGAAGAGAATTTTGAGAATACACATTACTTGTAATCAATAGCATTACAGTAATCAATAATAAAATATGAGTGTTTTTTAAAAACTTAATGTTCATTTCTATCTAATTTTATTCTCTGAAGGCTGGAATTTGAAAACTAAATCGAGAGCCAACTCCCTCAGTACTATCAACTTTAATTTCGCCTCTATTTTTCTCTACAAATTCTCGTACAATTATCAGCCCCAAACCAGTTCCTACTTCATCATTCGTTCCTAATGTGGAAATGTTATTATCAATCTCAAATATATTTTTCCTATTTTCTTCTGACATTCCAACTCCAGTATCAGATACTGAAACCTCTATAAAGTTATCTATTTTATTTGTTTCAATATTGATTTCACCACCTCCTTTTGTGAATTTTATTGCGTTTGATACAAGATTACGTAATACTGTAGAAATCATATTTTTATCAATAACAGCATATGTGCCAACATCAACATTAAATACTAAATTTACGCCTTTTTCCTGAGCAGTTACTTTAAAAAGATTAATATTTTCTACTACTATCTCAAACACATCCGTCTTTGAAAGCTTAACTTCCATTCTTCCAGTTTGTGACTTAGCCCACTGTAAAAGATCTTCCAATAAATTATAGGCATTATTTGAAAACTTATGGATCTGAGTAATAAATTCTTTTATTTTAATAGAATCATAGGTTTCGTATCTTTCAACTAATAATTCTGATAAACCAATAACAGTATTAAACGGATTTTTAAGGTCGTGAGCAATTATGGTGAAAAACTTGTCTTTAGTAGCATTTAATTCTTCTAATTCCTTTTTCTGTTTATCAAGCTCATCTCTTTGTCTTTCAATTTTAAGCGTGTTTTGAGTTAATCTTTCTTCAAGTATGTTATTATTTCGGAGCCTTTTAATTAATGCTTTTAATACCGCCTTTGATACATCTACGTTATCTTCAATAATTTCAAGGAAATCACCTTGATCTAGGCGAAGCAAATGTGTTTTTTCTGATGCAGTAACTGTTGCCGATCTTACTGAAGAGTCTATTAAAGAATATTCACCAAAGAAGTCTTTTGAGCTAAAAGTAGTAAAAATGTGATCTCCATCGTGCACTCTTACTTTTCCACTTACTATAATGTACATCGCATTTAATGCATCACCTTTATGAAAAACAGGTTCATTGTTCTCTACATGAACATCAATAAGCGAAGCTGCAAGCCGCTCAAATATATAATCGTTTGATTCAGAGAATATTACTACACTTCTTAAAATTTCAATTCTCTTGTTTATTTTCTTACTAGAATCTATCTTGTCTACGTTTAAATTCATTCTTTACTTTTTGATCTGGATTGACTTATTAATTACGTCAATTCTATTGTATAGTTGCATTCATTGTTAACAAAACAAATATAGTAATTTAAAAACAGAAAAATCTCAATAATATTTTAATTTAAAAGAAAAATCCAGAGGTTAAAGTCTGGATTTTAATATTATTTTTTTATGCTCAACCATTTATCATGTAACGATTTCGGCTCATAATAATCAAATAAGTCATATGTTGGCCAGTCATCAACAGTAGCTAAACCTTTAATCATTGTTTTATTAATCTGAACAGGAAAGCGAGCTCCATATTTGGGTGTTGTATTAATTATAAGAACCCAGCTTAATCCATTTTGCTCTCTTTTTAACAATGCAGATGTTCCTGAAAGTGTACCTGTTCTCCACCAAAACCCATTTTTATCTGTACCTGTCCAACCAAATGGTCTTTTTTGCCTGCTTGATTTTGTCATTTCATCTATTGATTCTTTTGACAAAATATCTTCTCTAAAATCAAACCCATCAATGGCAACTAATAGTTTCATTAATTCAGTTGGTGTAGCAACCCATCCTCCAGCAGAGCCTAATGTTTCAATTGAATTCCCACCATAATATTTTGGTACTCTTTCGCCTGTTCCTAAACTTGATAGTACTTTACGTTCTCCTTTAAGTCCAAAATATTTTACTTCATTTTCGAAACGATCTTTTTCAAATGATTTACCCATATGCATATCATAGATTCCTAATGGATTCAACACCTTTGTAACCACATAATCTTCGTATGTTGTTTCAGATACTTTTTCAATAACCAAACCTAAAAGAGCATAACTAAAATTGGAGTATACAGATTTTTTTCCAGGTAAATAATCTAATTTACGATTCTGAAGAACATACTTAACAATTGCTTCTGTTTTTAAAGGAAGCTCAACATCCATTTTCTTTGCAATGGCGAGATTTTGGAACATTGGATCACCTTTTTTGTTAGTCCAACCTGAAGTGTGATTTAAGAGGTTTTTTACAGTTATACCTTTAATACGTTCATCTTTAAATTCAAGAAATTCCTTTTCACAAAGAATTCCATTTTCTCCAAAAATTGTATCAGAAAGGTTTATTTTCCCGTCTTCTACCAACTTCATAATAGCTACTGCTGTAATTAATTTCGAAACACTGGCAATACGAAATAAGTGTTTTGGCTCTATTTTTATTTCGTTTTCTTTATCAGCATATCCAAAACCTTTTGAGTAAATTAATCGTTCATCTTTAACAACTGCTACTGATGCTCCAACGATATTCCACTTTTTCATAAAGCTTTCTATTTGCTTATCTAAACCTTGCATAGATTCGTAAGCAGATAGATTATTTGTTAATCTTAATGAAACGGGAATTTTTTCTTCTGATGGTAATACCTTTTCTGTGGTAGTTTTATCCGAGAAACTTATTGCAATTTCTCCGAAAAAAACTAAAATAAATAATAATGTAATTCTTAATACTCTTATAAAACTCATAAAAATGTTATTCGTTCCTACTAAAATCAATATCCAGAGAATAAATCTCTGGATATCTGCATCTTATTAAAAATTTAATAAGAAAAACGAGTGCAAATCTATATAATTATTTCAAACAACAACTAAATCGGGTACAAGTTTTGACAAATGGTAAAATTTTGTGGATGAGTTTATTAACAATTTGAAAGAGAAATGACGGGAAAGCATAAAAAAACCACTACTTTGAGATAAATAGTGGTTGTTGAAAACTTTTAGATCTTTTTTAGAAGAAAAATCCTAACGAAGCAACTAATTGACTATTTCTGGAATCAAAACTTCTTGTTTCACCTCCAACAGTAACACCGTCAGCGAGTTTGCTTAGATTCCCTTCGTATTTAACATCAATTGTTATCTTTTTAAATATATCTAAACCAACACCTACCTGATATCCCCAGGTTGCTCCATTGAACTCTTCTTTATATTCCATATTCATGAAACCATCTAAAGAAGGATCAGAACTTAAAATAATTGTTCCTACGGGACCTGCCTGAATTCGTGCAGGACCAAATTTATATCCTAACATGATCGGAAAATCAATTTGTCTGAATTTTTGCTCACGAATTTCTGACTCAACTTCAGATCCACCTAATAAAGAAGTAACTTCAACTTCACCACCTGTTGATGTAAAAAGGAGTTCTGGTTGTACATATAATTTTGCGATAGTGATTCTGGTAAAAATACCTGCCTGAATACCAACCTTTGCATTTTCACCTTTCACAACCAATTCATCAAAATCTGCCTGATCATCTATAGATATTATCTCATTCACTTTAATACTTGTAGAGGTCATACCTACTTTTGCACCAAATTTAATTTGAGCATTGGAAACTATACCAAATGGTATTATCAATAATGCTATAAAAAATAATCTTTTCATAATTTTCAATTTTAAGTTTATATAAGCGTATTTTCAAAAATCATTCCAAAGAAACTTTTTTAAAGAATAAAGACTAAGGAAACCACTAAATTAAAAAAAGGGTAAAGAACACATCCCTTACCCTAATTTCTTATAATAATATTTTTTAATGAACGTGACCGTGTTCTATTTCTTCTTTCGTAGCTTCTCTAACTTCAATAATATTGCCTGTAAAGTGCAAATCATCACTAGCTAAAGGGTGATTAAAGTCCATTGTAACCCCTTCATCTTTAACCTCTACTATAACACCATTAAATTTTTGACCTTCATCATTTTGCATAGGAATTACATTTCCTTCAACTAATAAACCATCTTCTGTTTTTCCGTCAACTTCGAAAAGATTTTTAGGAAGATCCATAACAGCTTCTTCACTTGCTTTTCCATATGCATCTTCGCATTTTAATGTAAATTCAAAATCTTCACCAACTTTTAATCCGCTAAGATTTTCTTCAAATTTAGGAAGCATTTGACCTGCACCATGTAAAAATACAAAAGGTTTTTCCTTTTCTACTGTTTCTACTACATCTCCATTTTTATCATCAACTCTTAACTGATATATCAGTGAAACTACTTTTTCTTTAGAAATTGTCATAAAATTATTTTTTTTATTAATAATTGCTGCAAAGAAAAACTTTAAAATTCAGATAAGCAAATATTTGTATTTAAATTAGATCGAACCAATAAAACCTTTTAAACTGCTGTATTTTAAAAGAGAATAAAACTAAATCATTCTAACAAACATCCCTATAGTTATTCCTTAATATTTTAAATTGAAAAAAGCAGCAGGCCTGTAAGCCGGGTTCTGTATCCGATCCCGATAGCTATCGAGACAGTTTCCATCATTTATCTAAGCAACCTACCCCCCGACATTGAACGAGCAGCTCTTAATTGTCGGTATACATGGTCTTGCAACCCAAAAGACAGACGAAATTCAGTATCGCTACCAAACCCAGTGAGCTCTTACCTCACTTTCTCACCCTTACTACGACGAATCGAAGCGGTTATTTTCTTCTCTGTTACTATACCCTCACGGATATCTCCTATTTCAGGAGTATGGTACTCTTTGTTGCCCGGACTTTCCTTCCCGCGTAAACGGAACGATGAAACAGCCTGCTGCTGTGCAAATGTATATCTTAATTCATAATTTTTACTTCTAAAACTATATTTATTTAATTAAGACCATAGTTGCTCCATATCCATATTCCTTGAATGAAGCATCCTGATAACGAAGTTTAGGATATTTTCTATCGAGTTTTTTTAGAATTTCGTGTTTGAGTTTTCCATTACCAATACCATGGATAAATACCATCTTTTTGATACCGGCAATAATACCACCATCAAGAGCTGTTGTGAAACGACTCATTTGTATATCAAGTATCTCTGCATTAGACATATTGCTATGATCATCAACTAACTCGTGAATATGTAAATCAATTTCCTCTATTTCATGATTGGCTCCACTTTTACTACTCTTGAATTGCTTTTGAGGCTCTTTTCTCTCCTTTTCCTTTTTAGCCTTTTCAATATCAGAATCTGAAATATGATCGGTTAAATTTATTTCTTCGGATGTTATCTCATATACAAAAGCGTTTTCGTGGAAGAAATCATTTTCGCCGAATGCATTTTGTTTAAAAAAACGCGCAGGTTTTACATTCCACGTTTTATTTACCGGATTTAATAAAAAATAATTTCCTTTTCTGAAAAACATCAACTGAAAATTGATTTCTTCGAAATTATTCAAGTCATCTCTTTTTATTGTATCAAGAATAACCTTAGTATTATCTTCTAAATTTCCATAAGCAAAAAGCGATTGAAATTCGTTTTCCGATTTTGAAATAGAGTACATTACTCTAAAGTTACTATCGTTTATTAAATATACTTCTAAATCAGAATTAGCTATATCTTTTTGATCTTTTGGTACTAATGCAAAAAATACATTTGCTTTTTTATCGGTATTTAAACCGTCTTCGTCAAGATCTTCGTCCTTTACAACAACATTAATTTGCTGATTTGAATTCTCTGTATTAGAACCTGAATCTTTGTTTTCATTTTCAGAAAAATCATAATCACCCTCTACCTTTAAAAGCTCGCTCATTAATACTGGAATCTCAAATCCATCATCATTCAATATCAATGCTATTTTCTCATCCTGAAAGCGAACAATCGTTCCTTGACCAACATCATTTAAAAATTTTACCCTATCGCCTTTTCTAAAATTCATTTCAAATCTATTTTAATTTTTATGTGGTAAAATTAGTTATTTTTGCACACGCAAAAAGGAATAAGATGAATATAAATCCGGAAAATATAAGAATTGAAGATTATAGCTATGAGCTCCCTGATAACCGGATAGCTAAATACCCATTAGAACAAAGGGATCAGTCTCAATTATTGGTTTATAATAAAGGAAAAGTTAGTAAAGATAAATTTACTAATATCGATCAATATATTGATTCAAAGACTACTTGTGTTTTTAATAATACAAAGGTTATTCAAGCACGATTAAAATTCTTTAAAGAAACCGGAGCACAAATTGAAATATTTTGCCTAGAACCTATTGAACCTTCCGATTATGTTTTGGCTTTTCAGCAAACTGAGAAAATTACATGGAAATGTATTGTTGGGAATCTTAAAAAATGGAAAGATCAGGATCTAAAGAAAAAAATATCAATTAAAAATACTGATATTGAACTTATTGCCTCAAAAGTTTTACCACAAGGAAATACTCAGATTATTGAATTTTCGTGGAATAATTCAGATTTTACATTTAGCGAAATACTTGAAAATATTGGAGCTACTCCTATTCCACCGTACTTAAAACGAGAATCAGAAACAATTGATAAAGACCGATACCAGACTGTTTATTCAAAATTAAAAGGTTCGGTTGCTGCACCTACAGCCGGATTACATTTTACCGAAAACGTATTAGCAAAGCTTAAAGAAAAACAAATTAGCATTGAAGAAGTTACCTTACATGTTGGTGCAGGCACTTTTACTCCCGTAAAATCGGAAACAATTAACGAACACGAAATGCATACAGAGCATTTTGTTGTTAGAAAAGACAATATTGAAAATCTTCTCAATTCAGAAAAGATAGTTGCAGTGGGAACAACTTCTGTGAGAACCATAGAAAGCATATACTGGCTTGGAGTAAAACTATTAACTAATACTGGTTTTGAACCACATATTTCACAGTGGGAAGCATACAAACTAAAAGATAATATTACCAAAATAGAAGCACTCAAAGCATTGTTAGATTATATAAAAAGTAATTCTATAACTGAACTTCATGCTTCAACTCAAATAATGATATTCCCTGGTTATCAGTTTAGAATAGTTGATTTACTAATTACAAACTTTCATCAGCCAAATAGTACTTTATTATTGTTGATTGCTGCTTTTATTGGAGATAATTGGAAGAAAGTTTATGACTTTGCTTTGAGTAATGATTTCAGATTTTTAAGTTATGGTGATAGCTCCGTATTAATTCCATAAGAACATAATATTCAGTTACTTAAATACTTGCGAATAGTATAATTCCTTTCTAAATAGAAAATAATTCTCAAGTAACTTCAAATTTAAGATAACAATTAATTAGACCTTTTAAGCTACCTTTGCATTTGTTCAGCTTATGGTAGAAAATAAAATAAAATATCGTTTAAATGACTGGTTACCTACAACTAAAAAAGAAGTTGTAGCCCGAGGATGGGATCAGTTAGATGTTATTTTATTTAGTGGTGATGCATATGTTGATCATCCTTCTTTCGGGCCCGCTGTAATTGGAAGAGTTCTGGAATCGCTTGGATTAAAAGTTGCAATTGTGCCACAACCAAACTGGCAGGACGATTTGCGTGATTTCAAAAAACTGGGAACTCCCCGTTTATTTTTCGCTGTTACATCAGGTTGTATGGATTCAATGGTGAATCATTACACGGCAAATAAGCGTCTACGATCAAATGATGCCTATACTCCCGGTGGAAAAGCAGGTTTTAGACCTGATTACGCTACAATTACTTACTCAAATATTATAAAAAAGCTATTTCCTGAAGTTCCTGTAGTTATTGGTGGTGTAGAAGCTTCGCTTCGCCGACTAACACATTATGATTACTGGTCGGACAAGCTTAAACCAAGTATTCTTGCTGAAAGTAAAGCAGATTTACTGATTTACGGAATGGGTGAAAAACCTTTGAATGAATTGGTTAACTTACTTGAAAAAGGTGTTCCTTATAAATCAATTCAAAATATTCCGCAAACTGCATATATTGAGGAACGATCAGCTATTAATAAAATAGACGATTGGGAAGATTTTGACTTATCCGATCATGAAGAATGCAAAAAGGATAAAGCGAAATATGCTGAAAACTTTAAAACCATTGAGGAAGAATCGAACCGATTACAAAGTATAAAACGATTAATTCAAAATACCGAGCACAAATCAATTATTGTAAATCCGCCATTTGAGGCTCTTACTGAATCTGAAATTGATGCAGTATATAATTTACCATTTACCCGATTACCACATCCTAAATACGCTAAAAAAGACCCTATTCCGGCTTATGAAATGATAAAACATTCAATAACATTGCACCGTGGATGTTTTGGAGCTTGTTCTTTTTGTACCATTTCGGCGCATCAGGGAAAATTTATTAGTAGCAGATCAAAAAAATCAATTTTAAAAGAAGTAGGTCAGGTTACGCAAATGCATGATTTTAAGGGATATATTTCTGATTTGGGAGGTCCTTCAGCTAATATGTATAAAATGCAGGGTTTTGATTTAGATCAATGTAGAAAGTGTAAAAGAGCTTCTTGCTTGCATCCGAATGTTTGTAAAAATCTCAGTACAAATCCGAAACCATTAACTGAAGTATACAAAACAGTAAATGCTAATAAGAATATTAAAAAGGCATTTGTTGGCAGTGGTATTCGATACGATTTGTTTATGCATAAACTCAATGATCAGAATTACGCAGATTATGCCGATGAATTAATAAAGAATCATGTTTCAGGAAGATTAAAAGTAGCACCAGAGCATACTGCAGAGGATGTTTTAAAAATTATGCGCAAGCCTGATTTTGGTATGTTTCATGAATTCAAGAAACTTTTTGATCGCGTTAACAAAAAGCATCAGCTGAACCAACAACTGATTCCATATTTTATTTCAAGTCATCCGGGATGTAAGAATATTCATATGGCCGAGCTTGCTGTTGAAACCAAGCTTTTGGATTTTAAACCAGAGCAGGTTCAGGATTTTACACCTACTCCTATGACTTTGGCAACAGTAATGTATTATTCAGGTATAAATCCATATACAATGGAAAAAGTTCCTGTAGCAAGAAATAAGGATGATAAATTATCTCAACGTAAATTCTTTTTCTGGTACAAAAGCGAATACAGAAACGAGATTATTTCTGAATTAAAAAAGGTTAATCGCGATGATTTAATTGATAAACTTTTTGGCAAATCGTCTGCGAAAAAAGGTCCAAGAAATAAAACTCACCTATCTGAAAGACGGAAAAGAAGAAAATAAGTCACTTACAAAGACTTCTAAATCAGTTACAATCTGTTCCTATTCGCCAGTGACTTACAGCGCCTCTCCTTGCCTTTAATAATCTAATAAACAATCCTGTACTAAAAGCAACTGCTTCCATCCCAACAATGCGTACATAATTTCTCTTTTGGTAATCCTATATCTTCAACAAGATCATCAAGCTTTTGAAATTTCAATGTTGTAAGGTCAAGATCTTTTCTGATTTGCTCAACCATTGCTTTATATTTAGGATTATTAAAATCGGAATATTCTTTCATATCAACGTTTTCTTTTCCTTCAATCTTTTTTACAGCTTTGTGAGTAGCCAAATCCATATTTGATCTTGATCGACTAAAATTTAAAAATTCACATGGATATGTTAAAGGAGGACAAGCAATTCGCATATGTATTTCTTCAATTCCAGCTTTATGCAAATCTCTTACATTGTCTTTAAGCTGTGTTCCTCTAACAATAGAATCATCTAAGAAAACCGCTTTTTTACCTTTGGTTAATGCTTTGTTTGGGATTAGTTTCATTTTTGCCACCAATTCACGCATATTCTGAGTTTGAGGCATAAAACTTCGCGGCCAGGTTGGTGTATATTTTGAATAAGGACGTTTTAAGTCGATTTTCTTTTCGTTACTGTATCCCATTGCATGTCCAACGCCAGAATCGGGTATTGCAGCAGCAAAATCTAACTCAAGATCATCTCTTTTTGCTAAAGATGCTCCGCAATTATATCTTACTTCATCGACATTTATATTTTCGTAAAATGATGGTGGATAACCATAATAAACCCATAAGAAAGAACAAACTTGCATTTTCTCATTTGGTTTTCTTAATTGAGTATAACCATCAGATTTAATTTCAACAACTTCGCCCGGTCCTAAGAATACTTCTGACTCGTAACCAAGGTTTGGAAATGCACATGTTTCAAAAGTAACATCAAATGCATCATCTTTTTGACCAAGAATTATTGGTGTTCTTCCATATTTATCTCTTGCTGCTATTATGCTATTTTCTGTTAAAATTAGCATTGAGCAAGATCCTTTGATTAAATCGTAAACGTTTTGAATTCCAGAGACAAAATCTTTTCCTTCTGCTATTAACATTGCAACCAATTCTGTTGCATTTACTTCACCCTGGCTATTTTCCGAGAAAGTACGATTCTGATTCATGTATCGCTTTTCTAACTCATCGATATTTACAATCTTACTTACAGTGGCAACAGCAAATTTTCCAAGATGTGAGGTTACAACCATTGGTTGAGCTTCGGTATCACTAATAACACCTATACCATGATTTCCAGAGAACTTTTGCAAGCTACTTTCGAATTTGTTTCTGAAATAACCATCCTCAAGACTATGTATTGAACGTTGAAAACCTTTTTCCTTAGAATAAAAAGCCATTCCGGCTCTTTTTGTTCCTAAATGAGAATGATAATCGGTTCCATAAAATACATCTAAAACACAATCTTTTTTTGAAATACTGCCAAAGAAGCCACTCATTATTTTTTGCTTTTAAATTAGAAAATCTGAAAGGCTAAAAATATTAGAATTATTCTATTGTAGAAAATTTAGTTAATAAAAGACTTCCAATTGTTGATATTTTCTATTTATTAAAAATAACATGACTAAATACAGGATATTTTACTTGCTAGCAACTTTGTATGCTGAATAGAAAATCATACATTGTGATATCCAATAAGTAATCATTATAATCCATTGTGCATTAGGGATTGATATATAAAACTTATTAACTGCAATCGTAATGTCACTAAAGACAAAAAACAAAGATCCTATTACAGCGTAAATTGCATATTTATCAATTTTTCGTTGGGCTATTGCGCGCCAAACCATCATTAGTATTACACTAACATAAACCAATACCGGTATTGCCATTTCGTTTAAATTTGGGTATAAAAATCAATAAATTGCAATACCATAAACTAAAATAAAAACTAAAGGCAAAATAGCCTTTTGGCGATTTCTTCCTACAAAAGCTATAATATAAGCTACGTGTCCAGATAAAAATGCTAAAAGGCCAAAAACAAATAAATCATCAGAAACTTCTAAAAAGATATCTCCTAACAAGGAAAAAACTAAACCAACAAAAATATATTTTCGGAAACGGGTAGATGGTTTTAATAGTAGCAATAAAGCTACAACAGGTATTGGTTTAAAAACTACACGCAAAAGATGATTATCTAAATACAATCCAATAAAATATATGATTGCTGCAATACTTCCTGCAAACAGGACACTTTTTAGTTTCAATAATGCTTCCTTATAGTTTTTTCTTTATTATTTCTACGAATTTCAAAATATCTTCTTCTTGTGTATCGAAAGAACACATCCATCGTACTTCATTTCTGGATTCGTCCCAATCGTAAAAGAAATATTCGTTTTTCAGATCTTCAATTATTTCTTTTGGAACAATTGCAAATATTCCGTTTGCTTCAACCTTTTGAGTAATCTGGATTTGAGGAATATCTTTTATTTTTTCTGCTAAAAGCTGAGCCATATCATTGGAATGCTTTGCATTCATAAACCAAAAATTATCAGATAGATATCTTTCAAACTGAGCAGAAATAAAACGCATTTTAGATGATAATTGCATAGCCTGCTTTCTTACATATTTAAAATCTTCACCTAATTTCTTATTTAAGAAAAGGATTGCTTCACCATACATCAATCCGTTTTTTGTACCACCAAACGAAAGTATGTCTACTCCCACATCTTTTGTAAACTTTTTAAAACCAAGATTTAAAGTAACGGCAGCATTTGCAATTCTTGCGCCATCCATATGTAAGTACATGTTGTTTTCATGTGCAAAATCAGCAAGAACTCTAATTTCATCTGGAGTATAAACCGTTCCTAATTCTGTTGCCTGTGTAATTGAAATAATTTTAGGTTGAGAATGATGCTCAAAATCAAAGCCGTGCATATGTTTTTGAATCAATTCAACAGTTAACTTTCCATTTGGAGTTTCAACTGATAATAGCTTAAATCCATTGAATTTTTCAGGAGCTCCGCATTCATCAACATTAATATGGGCTGTTTCAGCACAAATTATTGAATTCCATGATCGAGTTGCTGCATGTAAACCTAATACATTTGCTGCAGTGCCGATAAATACAAAGTAAATATCAATATCATTCCCAAAATGCTCGTATAGTTTAGCTTTTGCTCGATCTGTATAAATATCATCACCATAAGCAATTGTATGACCTTCATTAGCCTCGATAATGGCTTTCATTATTTCAGGATGTACTCCTGAGTTGTTATCACTTGCAAAACCACGTTTGTTGATTGACATAATCGTAATAATTCAATTAAAAATTAATTGTCACACTGAGCTTGTCGAAGTGTATTGTTTCATTCAGAAGTGTCATACTTCGACAAGCTCAGTATGACACTTTTTATTTTTCAATTATTAAAATTTTTCATCATATTTAGTCCACAAGAAATCACCTAATTCCCATGCTTTCTCAACTACTTCATTCGCTTTATCGTTTGAATACCTGGTAACATAGTTAATTGCTTTTTGTGGTTTCTTTGCATTATATAATTTTAATGCTTCTTCTTCAAATACTTCCTGATTTTCAAACATTTCCTTTTGCATTGGATTCCAAACAGCATCAACATCATGTCGAGTATCTCCCCATCGCTGAGCTGCTAAAGTACCCATTCTGTTAAATGCCCACCATGCTGATTCTCTTGTATAACCGTTTACTCTTCCTGGAGTTTTATATGATTTTGGTAAATCTGTAGCACTGCAATAAACAGGTACATAGATAGATGTTGCAACATTATCTTGTGCTAGCCATACCACACCGCCAATTTCATCAGGCAACCAGTCGCGACATTGAATAATAGTTGCATACATTGTATACCAACGAGCAATTGTTCTTTCTCCAAGAAAATCAATTTTGCCATTTTCATGATTTACACTATACCAGCCACCACTTACATTTGAAATATCAAGTTGATCGTAAGGCATAAAAGGATTTGCTAAAGGCGAAATAATTGTTTTACCATCTTTGTCAGTAGATTTTATGCTTCTGGTCATATCATAAGGTGTTCCTTCATAATAATCTTTGAAAGCCATCACCAAATTTTCTAAAGAAACTTTTTTATCAGGTTTTACAGAGAAAGGATAATTTTCAGCGTTTGGATCTAAATGCAATGATGGAGCTAATAAATCAAATATTCTCCACTCACGACGACGTGCTGCAAAAGATTTTCTGCTTTCTGGTGCATAAGCATAGCAAAATTGGAAAGTTTCGTTTTCATTCCACCAGCCATTTTCTTTAGCAACATCATAAATGTTCTCTGATGCCATAAAGTGTTCTTTATCTGACAAATCAATCTCTTTAATTGTGCTTGCATTTACGTTTACAGAAATATGATCATCCGGAACGCGTTGAGCAACCCAAACTGCTCCTACTTTATCTTTTCCAGAACCAACAATCTCGAAATGCCATACTTCTTTTGGATCTGCAATTGTTAAGCATTCACCATAATCGTTCCAACCA
Source organism: Bacteroidales bacterium (assembly GCA_030637515.1). Classification (GTDB taxonomy): domain Bacteria; phylum Bacteroidota; class Bacteroidia; order Bacteroidales; family UBA12077; genus UBA12077. The sequence continues at coordinate 43,349 of DAOWGM010000003.1, read as the reverse complement.
TATTTTTTAACTAATTCACCAGCCATATTAATTGCATCACGAGCAGTAGTGCAACGCTCAACCATTAATTGGCACAAACGCTGACAATCGATTAAACCGGCATCAGACTGCAGTTCTTCTCTTCCTCCAAATGTTGATTCACCAATACCCAATTGTTTATCATTCATACAAGGGTAAGCAGAATTAATATATTGATAAGTGTGTTTAACTTGTGGAATTTCTCCTATTTTATCATGTTTATATGCAGGCATTGCTTTTGTATTATCAGCAGTACGCTTAAACATTGGTGTCATTTCTCCTTCTGCATGATCTTTTGCAGGTTGAATATCCATCCAAGAACGTGTTCTGTGACTATCATCAGTATGAGATGTAATTACTGATCCATCATCGGATGCTAATTTACCAACTGTAATTGATGTACAACCTTCAGGAACGCCACCTTTCCAATCGCTTTTGTCCTGGGCATTTATATTATTTATAAGTAATAAGGTTAAAGTAAAAGTTAATGAAATTTTGACTAATTTTTTCATGATTTCGTTTTAAATTTTAAAGTGACCAATTTAATAAAAGTAATCGAAGATTTGATGTTTCGTTTAGGTATTTTATTTTTTGAAGATACTAATCTGATTAAAGAAAAAAATTATTAAATTACTTTAAAGATAAGGGAATCATAATATTTCGATCATATACGAGATAAATAATGAAAGAAAATTGTTGGTGAGATAAAAGAATATTTATGCAATATTATTAATCAACTTATTTATTCTTAAAAAAGGATATAGCTTCTTTAAGATTATTCGCATTTTCTAATAAATTATTGGCACTTGCAGCCATTTCTTCAGAAGAAGCAGCATTTTGTTGTGAAACTTCCGATAATACATTAATGGTATTTGAAATTTCGGATAAACCTGTAGTTTGTTCAGTCATAGCAGCTGATAATTCATCAATTAATTTTGAAGTTTTTTCAATTTCAGGCAATATATCCTTTGTATTTGACCGAGCTTTTTCAGAAAGTTTAACACCATCAGAACTAATCGAAATTATTTCATCAGCCGATATTTTACTTTTCTCTGCAAGTTTCTTTACTTCACCGGCTACAACTGCAAAACCTTTACCGTATGAACCTGCTCTTGCTGCTTCAACCGCCGCATTTAGTGCTAATATGTTAGTTTGAAAAGATATCTCACTAATGATATTAATTTTTTCACCTATTTGCATAATTGAATCCAGAGATTTAAAAATAGAATCACTCCCTTCATTTAATAATTTTAATGAAGATTGTGACATTTGTTGCGTATCTTTAAGGTTAGAACTACTTACCTGAGTACTTGTATTTAATTCTTCTACTGTAGCTGATAATTCCTCTGTAGATGCAGCTTGGTTATTAGCACCCTTAGCTACATTGTCAGAAACAGAACTTATTTGAGCACTTTCTGTAGATACATTATTTACAGACTCTAACACAGAAGATATTACTTCGTTTAGTTTAGCAACAGTATTATTAAATGCTTCTGAAATTTCACCTATTTCATCGTTTCTTTTAACATCTATTGAAATATTCAGTTTTCCTTTGGCTAAATTACCTAAACAAAATACTATCTTTTTTATCGGACTTAAGATGTTACTTAAAACTAAGCTAAAAATTATTATACTTACTATCATTAATAAAAGAGTAGTTAATATAATATTCTTCATAACGGCTTTAATCCTATCACCAATAATTATATCCTTAAACGCAGTAGAACATATAATCCATCCTGTTGATTCATTATACTCATACATTGTTATTTTCATAGTACCCGTTTTAGGAGAGATATATTTTAACATTCCATTTTTTTCTTCATAAATCCTTTTAAAATCTTTATTGTCTTTTGTTAAATTTTTCCCTTCATAAACCGGGTGAACTAATAAACTTCCATCTTTATCCAAAATAAAAGTAAATCCTTTACCATCAAGTTTCATATTATAGTTTGCCTCTCGCAGACTTTCTATTAGATTATCCTTATTATCACAAACCTTACTAAAGACTTCTACATAATTTGCTGTAATGTTAATATTCTCGCTTAGGTTTTTAACGATAATTTCTTCAAGCTTTTTATTTAAAGTTCTCCAGGTGCTATAACCACATATAACTGAGAACACAACTATTGTAGAAATTACAAGCCCTAAGACCTTATTTTTAATAGAATTTCTGAATAGATTTTTCATAATAGTCACTTTAATTTCTTTAATACAAGAAAGTTACGACATTAATAAAAGCAAGTCAAGTGTTAATACCGTTCAGTTTACATTAATGCATGAAGTAAGATTTCCACTGGATGTAAAGCCTGTTTACCAGTTCCGTCCTTAATTTGATGACGACAACTTGTTCCGGGAGCAGCAATTAAAATTTGCTCATTCGCTTCCCTAACTGCTGGAAACAATACCATTTCTCCTATTTTCATTGATACTTCGTAGTGCTCTTTCTCATATCCAAATGAGCCCGCCATTCCACAACATCCTGAAGGAATTTCTTCAACAGAATAATTTTCAGGGAACGATAATAAAAATTTAGTTGGATCAGTTGATGCAACAGCCTTTTGCTGACAGTGACCATGAAGTTTTATTTTCTGCTTATCATTAGTAAATTGTTCCTTTTTGATGTTCCCATTTTCAATCTCTTGTTTTAAAAACTCATCAATCATTAAAGCATTTTCACTTAATTTAATTGCTATTTCTTTTAGCTCATTACCCACTAAATCAGGATATTCATCTCTAAACGATAAAATTGCAGATGGTTCTATGCCCACTAAAGGTGATTCTTCTGATATAACACCTCTCAAATACTTAACATTCTGAATTGCAATCTTTTGTGCTTTTCTTAATAATCCCTTTGACAAATAAGTACGTCCGCTATCGATATGTTTTGGAATAATAACCTCATATCCGAGACCTGTTAATAGCTGAACTGTTTTAATACCAATATCAGTATCGTTATAATTTGTAAACTCATCGTTAAATAAATAAACCTTTCCTATGGATTCTCGAACATTCTTAAGCTCCATAAGATAATTCTTCATCCATTTGCTCATTGTTTGTTTTCCAAGTAATGGCATGCTTCGTTTTGGAGCAAATCCAATTAATCGCATTACAAATGATGAAAAAGCTCTATTTCCCATAAAGAAATTGTAAATACCGGGAACGATAGATGCCAACTTATTAATTTTAGTTATATATGCAATTAGTTTTGATCTTAATGGAATACCGTGTGCATCATAATAATGTTGTAAGAATTCTGCTTTTAATTTCGCTACATCAACACTCGATGGACATTCCGACTTACATGCCTTGCATGACAAACATAAATCCATTACTTCCTTAATTTCTTTATGATCAAAAGGGTTTTTCTTATCGGATGTAGTTAAAAACTCGCGAAGAATATTTGCACGTGCACGAGTAACATCATTCTCATTACGAGTAGCCATATAGCTCGGACACATTGTTCCGCCCGACTTCTCTGTTTTACGGCAATCTCCACTCCCATTACATTTTTCCGTTGCTCTCAGGATACCACCTACTTTTGAGAAATCAAAAATAGTTTCTATTTCCGGTTCTTTTCTGTTAGCTTCATACCTTAAGCTTGAGGTCATTGAAGGAACATCAACAATTTTGCCTGGATTAAATATATGATTCGGATCCCAAACAGATTTTAGTTCTTGTAATAATTTATAGTTCTTTTCACCAATAACAATAGGAATAAATTCTCCGCGAACACGACCATCGCCATGTTCGCCACTCATTGAACCATTATATTTTTTTACCAAATGAGCAATTTCAACTCCAATCGTTCTGAACATTTCCACATCTTTGGAATCTTTCAGATTCAAGATTGGACGTAAATGCAACTCTCCGGAGCCAATATGAGCATGATATACACACTTTAATTTGTGCTTTTCCAGAATCTTTTTAAAATCATCCATATAATCCGGAAGAACTTCAACATTAACCGCAGTATCTTCAATTACAGATACTGGTTTTGCATCGCCTTCCATATTTGACAATACACCTAATCCTGCTTTACGTAATGCCCAAACTTTCTTTGTATCATCACCATAAATTATTGGGAAATTATATCCGTAATTTGCCTGCTTAAAATCTACAATTAACTGTTCACATATCTTGTCGATTTCTTCTTTTGAATCACGAGCAAATTCAATAATTAAAATTGCATCCGGATCTCCATCAACAAAAAATCGGTTTTTCAGTTGCTCTCTATTTCCTTTTGTTAAGTTTAAGATGGTATCGTCCATCATTTCTACCGCACCAGGATTATGCTTTAACGCAATTAAATTAGCCTTAAATGCTTCTTCTTTCGTTTTAAAATGAGCTGCAATTACTGCAATTTCTTTTGGAGGTATATCAACCAAATCTAACTTTGTTTCAGTAATTAAACCTAAAGTACCTTCCGAACCACAAATCAAATTTGAAAAATTGAACTGATTTTCAATTTCGGTAAACGGTTCTGACTCTAATAAAAGATCAATAGCATATCCTGTATTGCGTCTGTAGATTGATTTATCCGGAAATTCTTTTCTAATCTCGTCCTTATTTTCTTTATTGGAAAGTATCTCATTAATATGTTGATAAATCTTATTCTCTAATTGCTCGCCATTAAGCTTTTCTTCAAATTCCTCTTTACTTATTGATTTAAATTCTATTTCTTCACCGTTACTTAGAATTACTTTTGTTGATAAAGTATGATCGCGTGTGGTTCCATAAATAATAGAATGTGAACCGCAAGCATTATTCCCAACCATTCCTCCTATCATACAACGACTTGCTGTTGAAGTTTCAGGTCCAAAAAATAATCCGTGTGGTTTAAGAAACATATTTAGTTCATCGAGAATAACTCCCGGCTGAACTCGCACCCATCGCTCTTCAACATTCAATTCTATAATCTCAGTAAAATATTTCGATATATCGACAACAATTCCATTTCCAACAACCTGACCTGCAAGAGAAGTACCTGCAGTACGCGGAATTAATGAAGTTTTGTGTTTGTTAGCAAAAGCAATAAGCTTTTTTAAATCATCTTTATCTTTAGGTCTTGCAACAGCTAAAGGAAGCTCTCTATAAGCAGATGCATCTGTTGCATAAAGGATTCTTGTTTTCTTATCTGTATATAAATCGCCATTAAGGCTTATTGATAATTCTTTTAGTTTATTGAGCATTTCAATTATTTAATTTTCAATTGTAAAAATACGAACATAAAAAGAAAGCAAATGTTTTTTTAGAATATAATTTTCATCATAGATATTCTTTTTGTGTTTAGTATAAAAAATGTATTTTTGATCATTAAATTTAAAGATAAATACAAATGAGTGTATTAGTAAATAAAGATTCAAAGATAATTGTTCAGGGCTTTACAGGTGGAGAGGGAACTTTTCATGCTCAACAAATGATCGAATATGGAACAAATGTTGTTGGTGGAGTTACTCCAGGAAAAGGTGGACAAACTCATCTCGACAAACCTGTTTTTAATACAGTAACGGACGCAGTTGAAAAAACGGGTGCTGATGTTTCTGTTATTTTTGTTCCACCAGCATTCTGTGCTGATGCCATTATGGAAGCTGCTGATGCAGGAATTAACGTAATTGTTACTATTACGGAAGGAATTCCTACTTCTGATATGGTAAAAGTAAAAGAATTTCTTGCAGATAAAGATTGCCGTATGATTGGTCCTAATTGTCCTGGGATTATTACTCCGGGTGAAGCAAAAGTAGGTATCATGCCTGGATTTATTCACAATAGAGGATCTATTGGAATTGTATCACGTTCAGGAACTTTGACTTACGAAGCAGTTGATCAGATTACAAAAGTTGGATTAGGTCAATCGACTTGTATAGGTATTGGTGGAGATCCAATAATAGGAACTACGACATTGGATGCTATTCAATTATTAATGGCTGATCCAGAAACAAAAGGGATAATTCTAATTGGAGAAATTGGTGGAAGCATGGAAGCTGATGCAGCATATTGGATTAAAGAAAATGGTACAAAACCTGTTGTTGGTTTTATTGCAGGAAAAACAGCTCCAAAAGGGAGACGAATGGGACATGCAGGTGCAATTATTGGAGGTAAAGCTGATACAGCTGCTGCAAAAATGGAAATAATGACAGAATGTGGAATACACGTTATTGAATCACCTGCTGAGATTGGAAAAAAAATGTTAGAGCTTTTAAAGAATTAAATCATTCTAATGTTATATTTTTATAAGCGAATAATAAAATATTATTCGCTTATTATTTTATACCTCAAAAAACATTACATTTGAAGAATGTTTAGAAACTGGGAAAATATAGTTGTTGTTATTGCTGAAGATGAACAAATAAATTATTTGTTTTTAAAGGCAGTTTTAAAACCCACAAAAGCTAAAATAATCTGGACAAAAACCGGACAAGAAACAATTGATATTTGCTACTCAGAAAAAGTTGATATCGTTTTAATGGATATCAAAATGCCTGATTTAAATGGTTTAGAAGCTACTATAGAGATTAAAAAAGACTATCCTAATTTACCCATAATTGCACAAACAGCTTATGCAATGGAAGAAGATGAAGAAGCAAGTACAAATGCTGGCTGTGACGATTATATCTCCAAACCAATTCGCCCAGAGAATTTGTTAATTAAAATGTCAAGGTTTATTACAGATTAAAAAGAACTTGTAAATCCTATTCTTAGTTGAGGATATGTGTATGGATTATCTACAGTTTTCGTTGCATTCCATAAAAGAACAATAAAAGTTTTGCTTCTTTTTCCCATATGCTGAAAATATCCACCTCCAATAAGAACATTATTTAACCAATATCGCCCTTTTTCAGAATCAGAAACATTAAAATAAAGATAGTTATATTTCGTATTAAGAAACTCATATTCAGCATGAGCCATAATACCACCATGACCTTTTACCTGAAACAAATTTCTGAAATCTTTAATAACAGCATACTGAGAAAAAAGACTTCCACCGTAAACATTAGTTTCAAAATCACCACCTATAGCTCTTTTATCTTTGTAATATTGATATTTCCCCATAATACCAAGACTCAACCTATCTGTTAACTGTGAACCAAATATTACATTTACATCAACATAAGTATATGTTCCAATTCCTGCCCACAAGGCTCCTCCCCAAAATAAATATGGTTTATTTTCAGTATCCTTAGTCTGCGATTTTCTTTTTCCCTGACTATACAATTGAAGGTTACTTAATAATAACACCTGAAGAATAAGGAGAACTATATATTTTTTCTTCATTTTATTATGTTTTATGCACTACAAATTTAATAAATCATAAAAAATCTTTAAATTCCCTGAATATTTATTTAAATATAATAATTATTATGAATATTGTTATTACAGGTGCAAGTAAAGGAATTGGATTTGAGTTAGCTAAAATTTTTGCAAAAGATTCAGATAATACTGTAATTGCTATTGCAAGAAGTGAAAATAAGCTTCAGGATTTAAAAAATGAATGTATTAAGCAGAATTTAAAAAGCAAACTTAAATTTATCGTATTCGATATTGAAAATCCTGAAAAGGTAAAAAATGAATTGAAAAATGAAATAAATAAGCATATAAATACTATTGACATTTTAATTAACAATGCTGGATTCCTCATTAATAAGCCGTTTACAGATACAAGTACTCATGAAATAATTAAGACATTTAATGTCAATTTTATGAGTCACTCAGTTCTTATTCAAGATTTGATTCCAATGCTTAAAGAAGGAAATATTAAGCATGTAGTTAATATTTCAAGCATGGGTGGTTTTCAGGGAAGTTCTAAATTTTCAGGATTATCGTTTTATAGTTCGGCTAAAGCTGCATTGGCAAGTTTAACAGAATGCCTGGCAGAAGAATTTAAAAATGAAAATATTAAGTTCAATTGCCTTGCTTTAGGTGCTGTAAATACTGAAATGTTAAAAACGGCTTTTCCTGATTATGAAGCACCTTTAAGTGCAAATGAAATGGCAAAATTCATAGCTGATTTTGCTTTAAACGGATCAAAATATTTTAATGGTAAAATTATTCCGGTAAGTCTTTCAACTCCATAAAAAAAGGCATCTTAATAGATGCCTTTTCAATATTATTTATATAAAGATTATACGTAAACTTTAGGCTCAACTTCGCCTTTCATTACCATATATCCATTCATAGCAAGAGCTTCCATTTCATCTTCACCAGGATAAACAATAACAGGAGCAATAAAACTTACCATTTCCTTAATATAACCAATTAAACCCTGGTCGTATGCCATTCCACCTGTAAATATAATAGCATCAACTTCACCTTTTAAAACAGTGCTTAAAGATCCTACTTCTCTACCTAATTGGTATGCAATAGCATCATGTACCTTCTTAGCTTCAGCATCTCCGTCTTTTACTCTCATTTCAACTTCGTATGCGTCATTAGTACCAAGATAAGAAACAAAACCACCTTCACCTTTTATCATCTTTTTTACCTGATCGTGAGTGTATTCACCACTAAAACATAATGTAGCTACTTGTCCGCAAGGCAGAGTTCCTGTTCTTTCAGGAGAAAATGGTCCATCACCATCAAGAGCATTATTTACATCAATAACACGACCTTTTTTATGAGCTCCAACAGAAATACCACCACCTAAATGGGCAACAATTAAGTTAAGCTCTTCGTAAGGTGTATCAACTGATTTTGCATATTTCCTTGCTGTAGCTTTTTGATTTAAAGCATGAAAAATTGAGTGACGAACAAATTCTGGATGTCCTGTAAAACGAGCTACATCTTCCATTTCGTCTACAACAACTGGATCTGCAATAAATGCACGTGCAGTTCCTAAAGATTTTGCAATATCATTTGCAATTAATCCACCTAAGTTGCTCGCATGTTCTCCTAATTTACTTTCGTGTAAATCATTAAGCAATGCATCATTCACTTCGTAAACACCAGACTCAATTGGCTTAACTAATCCACCACGACCAACTATAGCAGTAATTAAATCAATTCTAATTTCTGCTTCTTTTAGTTCTTTTAGAATAATATCTTTTCTAAAAGCAAACTGATCAACAATACCTTTAAATGATTGTAAATCTTCAGCAGTATGTTTAATATTTTTTAAGAAAATCGATTTTGATCCTTGATAAACAGCAATCTTTGTTGATGTTGAACCAGGATTAATCGCTAAAATTCTTTGTTCGTCCATAATAATATATTTTTTCTTTTTAATAATTACATATTCTACATTGCAGCTGCCAATGCTATTGACATCATTTTACTTTTATCTTCATCTGCACGTGAAGTTAATACAATTGGCACTTTTGCTCCCATAATTACAGCGGCTGATGTGCTCCCACCCATAAACATTAAAGTTTTATAAAGAATATTTCCACTATTTAAATCCGGTGCAATTAGAACATCCGCATCACCTGCAACATCACTCTTAATACCTTTATGCTCTGCTGCCGCTTTTGAAACAGCATTATCAATTGCAAACGGACCGTCAATAATACATCCTGGAATCTGACCTCTACTATTCATTACAGTTAACATTGCAGCGTGTGTTGTTGCTTCAATTTTAGGATTAACAACTTCTAATGGTCCTATAACCGCAACTTTCGGGTTAGTATTACCTAAACGATGAAATACTTCAACTGCATTATGTACTATATTCACTTTTTCGTTAAACTCAGGAAGTATATTCATTCCCGCATCAGTTACACCTATAAGCTTATGATAATAAGGCGATTCAATTAATGCAAAATGACTTAAGGTAGCTTTTTTTCGTAATCCTTTACCTTTATCAAGTACCGCTTTTAATAAAGGTGCCGTGCTTACAAGGCCTTTCATTAAAATATCAGCTTTTCCATCTTTTATTAAAGCTACAGCTTTAATTGCAGAAATTGCAGGATTATTTTCTTCATGAATTTCAATCCCTGTAAGATCAAAATTAATCTCTTTACTGATTCTTTCTATTTCAGACTTATTACCAACTAAAACAGGGATTATTATACCTTCCTTATAAGCATTCATCACCGCTTTTAGAACAGGTTTATCGGCTGCTGCTGCAACTGCTAATCTCCTTGTTTCCTTTTGCTTTGCAATATTTACTATATCGCTTAATGATTTTAATATCATTATTTGTTATTTTAATGTTTATTCTAAAAGAAAATTATAAACTACTAACAATTTTTTGTGTATCCTGAGCAATTACAAGTTCTTCATTAGTTGTAACTACAAAAACTTTAGTTTTACTATCTGGTTTTGTAATTTCAAGATCCTCTCCCCGGCTTTTATCATTTTTTTCAACATCAAAGTCTACACCAAGAAATCCCAAGTCAACACATACATCACGTCTCATATCCCAGCCATTTTCTCCAATTCCTCCAGTGAACAATATTAGATCTACACCACCCATTGCAGCGGCATACGAACCAATAAATTTTTTCACACGGTAAGCAAACATATCAAAAGCAATTTTTGCTCTTTCGTTTCCTTCAGAAATAGCTTTTTCAATATCTCTCATATCTGAAGAAATACCTGATACACCAAGAATACCACTACGTTTGTTTATCATATTATTCGTATCCTGAATAGTAAGATCTTCTTTTTCTGCAATAAACAACAAAGCACCCAGATCCAGATTTCCGGCTCTTGTCCCCATCATTAAACCTTCAACTGGTGTAAATCCCATTGAAGTATCAACAGATTCGCCATTTTTAATTGCTGCAATAGAAGCTCCGTTTCCTAAATGACAAGATATTACTTTTTTCTCTTTCCAGTCCCATCCTGCAAGTTTACATGCCTTTTTTGCAACAAACTTATGGCTTGTACCATGAAAACCATATCTTCTTACTTTGTACTTTTCATAATATTCGTAAGGTAATCCGTATAAAAATGCTTTTGGTTCCATTGTTTGATGGAAAGAAGTATCAAAAACTACTACTTGAGAAACTACAGGCAATACTTTTTCCATTGCCAGAATCCCTTTAAGGTTAGCTGGGTTATGTAAAGGAGCTAATTCAATACATTCTTCAATTTTTTCCTTAACATCTTTCGTAACTAATGCGCTTTCTTTAAAATACTGACCTCCATGAGCAACTCTATGTCCAACCGCAGCTATCTCTTCAATATTTCCAATAACACCGTGATCTTTAGATAACAATGATTCCAAAATCAAATCAATTCCTTTTGTATGATCAGGAATTTCAGTTGTTATAGAATATTTTTTATTGTCATGGGTTTTATGCGTTAGTTCGCCATTGGATATACCAATTCTTTCAACAATTCCTTTAGCAAGAATTTCTGCATCTTCAGAACTATTCATATTTAAGAATTGATACTTTATTGAAGAACTACCACAATTTAATATTAAAATTTTCATTTGAATTAATATAGTTTATATCGTTTAAATTATTTTCCTGCTGCCTGATTAGCTGTTATAGCTACTAAATTAACAATATCGCTTACTGAACAACCTCTTGAAAGATCATTAATTGGAGCCGCCATTCCTTGTAATATTGGACCAACTGCTTCTGCATGAGCAAGTCTTTGCACCAATTTATATGCTATATTACCTGTTTCTAAAGTAGGAAATACAAGCACGTTTGCTTTACCTGCAATTTCGCTTCCCGGAGCCTTTTTTTGTCCGATTGCCTCAATAATTGCTGCATCTGCCTGTAATTCTCCGTCAATTTTTAATGAAGGATCCATTTCCTTCGCAATTTTAGTAGCACTAACTACTTTATCGACCATTTCATGCTTAGCACTTCCTTTTGTTGAAAAGCTTAACATTGCGATTCTTGGTTCAAAACCTGCAATTGCACGAGTAGTTTCACCTGTTGCAACCGCAATTTCTGCAAGTTCTTTGTCAGTTGGATTTGGATGAACAGCACAATCTGCAAAAACAATTAATCCGTCCTCTCCAAATTCTTTATCTTTTAATATCATAAGAAATGCTCCAGAAACTACACTAAATCCAGGCTTAGTTTTTACGTACTGAAAAGCAGGTCGTAAAACATCACCAGTAGAATTTTCTGCACCAGCAACTTCACCATCTGCATCCCCATTTTTTATCATTAAAGTTGCAAGGTATAAAGGATTCTCAATAAGTTTTGCTGCATCCTCACGTTTTAATCCTTTTGCTTTTCTTAATTCAACCATTAAATCAATATACTCTTCTTTCTTTTCATGATTTATTGGATCGATAATTATAGCTTTATCAATGTTCTGTAGATTTAACTCTTCTGCTCTTTTTTTAATTTCTTGTGGATTACCTGTAAGAATTATTTGTGCAATACCTTCTTTTAATAATTCGTCAGCTGCCTTTAATGTTCTTTCTTCTGTTGATTCCGGAAGAATTATTTTTTTGTTTTGCTTTTTAGCTTTTTCTTTAATTTGATCTAACAAATTCATTATGTATCAGTTATTTATATTGATTATAAATTTTTCACAAAGTTATACAAAAATCAAGCTTTCGCCTTATAATACACATGAATAATGTCATACTAAAATGTGTTTCACAACAACATTTCAGAAGAATCTGAAAACGGAATATTATTCCATATTTTCCAGGCATATTCAGCCTGATTAATTAGCATTCCTGCTCCATTTATTATAGTTGCACCGTTCTCTTCTCCCTTTTTAAGAAACACTGTTTTATTTGGATTATATGTTAAATCAAACAATAAATGGTCTTTTGTAATTGCTGAGTAAGGAATTTGTGGATATGACAATACATCCGGAAACATTCCTAAAGGGGTAGTATTTATTATAAGTTTAAATTCATTAAGAATTTCATCTGTAAGCGAATCATAACTCATAACTTCTTTTACAGGATTACGAGAAACTTTAATGTAGTTTATACTTAGTTTCTTTAAAGCATGTGCAATAGCCAATGAACTTCCTCCAGTTCCTAAAATTAAAGCAGACTTATGATAATCTTTTAAATAAGGTTTTAAACTGTCAATAAATCCAAGATAATCTGTATTATAACCTTTAAGCTTTAATTTTGAATTAATACGTTCAAATTTAATGGTATTAACTGCACCTATTTCTTTTGCATTAACATCAATTTCGTCAAGGAATTGTATAATTGATTGTTTATAAGGAATTGTTACGTTTACTCCGGTAAGTTCAGAAAAATCATTAATCAACTGATTAAATTCGTCGATTGTATTTAATGGAAATAATTGATAATAAGAATCTTGAATACCTTCTTTTTCAAACTTTTCTTTAAAGAATACGGGCGAAAAAGAATGTTCAAGTGATTTCCCTATTAATCCAAAAAATCTCATTTACTATATTTAGCTGCAATTTTCTCGATTAAAGATATGACAATTATTCCTGACAGCATTAAAAGTATAGCAATAATTACTTCTTTATTAAATGAATCAGGAATATATTTTGTTGCTACTTGTGGTATTTTATCACCGTTCTTTAGAATAAAATTACCTGCAGCATCAAGTAAGAAATTCTCATTTTTCCATGGCCACAATACTCCTAATGAACCAAGAATAAACCCTGTTAATATAGATATTGTTTGATCTTTATATTTTTTATAAATCCATGATAATAGATGTGAAAATGCAATTAAACCGACAATAGCACCAATAATAACCGGAATTAATATTCCTAAATCAGCGTTATTGACAGAATCAATCATTACTAACTCATAGTTTCCCATAAGAATTAATACATATGAACCGGATAAACCGGGTAATATCATACTACAAATAGCTACTACGCCACATATTACTAAATAAAAGAATGAATCGTTTTGTGTTGCAGGTTCCATTAAAGAAATAGATACTGCCAATGCAGTTCCGATTATAAAAAACAGAATAACACCGAAGTTTACTTTTTGAATTGTTTTACCAACATAAAAAACGGATGCAAGTATTAAACCAAAGAAAAAAGACCAAATAAATACCGGATAACTTTCGAATAAATATTTTAAAACTCTCGCCAGCGAAATAACACTTATAATCATTCCTGAAAAAACAGCAATTAAAAACCACAAATCAATGTACTTTATTAACTCTTTGATTTTTCCTTTAAACAACAATCTAATTGCCACAATATTAAAGGATTTTATTGCATTTATTAGTCGTTCAAAAACACCTGTAATTAAGGCAATTGTACCACCGGAAACACCTGGAATAACATTTGCGGCTCCCATTGCAAATCCTTTTAGAGAAAGAAATATATAGTTTAAAATATTCTTGTTCATGAGAATATATTTTTTAATTTATTGATTTTATGCCAATTACTTATATGCCTTTCCGGTCTATAAGATTTTTTTGTTACTCGCTCCCACAATCCACAAACACAGCCCGCTCGTGAACCTTCATGATTAAATTCTCTATTGTATGATAACAAGGCATAGCCAATATAATCATTATCATATATGTCAAAACTAAATTGTCATGAAGGTTTCATAACAATAAAAAAACGAAAACAAGATGAATAAATCTACATGTTTTCGTTAAAAGTAACAATTTATTAATTTCTAATTATTTTATTTTATTGAAATAATATCTGTCCAACAAAGTATTTACATCATCATCTTCAACTGCATCAGGAAAATACAATATTACTTCCATATAGCTTTTAGGATTTATTTTTAATCCATTCTCAAATTCTTCTAAAGCTTTTTTCTTATCATTCTTAACAAAGAAACAAGCTGCCAATCTGTAATATACCAGTGCATTACCAGCATTATCATTTATAAACTCTTGTAATAAATGAATAGCTGTATCAACCTTCTGTATATTGAAATAAGCATCAGACAATGCTAATAAGAAATCAATTTCCTCAGGATCAACCCCATAAGCTTTCTTATAAGCATCAAGTGCTTCTTTATTTGAATTAAGTTCAGTATAAATATTACCAAGAAGAAAGTAATACTCGGCATTTATATCATTTATAACAATTGCTTTTTCAATTAAAGACAAGGCTAACTCTGCCTTCCCCATATCGTACATTACATTTGCTTTTCCATAATATGCATCAGCAAAGTAATCATCGTTTTCTAGCGCTTTATCGTAGTATTTAATAGCAAGATCATATTCCTTAAGGCTTTCGTAACAATCTCCTATATAAGATAGAATCTCTCCACTATTTCCGTCGAATTTAAGGTATTCTTTATAGTTAAGTATTGCGTTATGATAATCTTCTTTGTTTGAATATGTATTTGCCAGATTAAAATATGCTACTGAAAACTCAGGTGTAATAGCTATTGCAAATTCATAGGCATCAATTGCTTCATCGTATTTTTCAGCTTTATTGTAAAGTATACCAAGATTATACCAGGCATTGTCTGAAAATGGTTCTTTGTCGAGATATTGCTTATAAAAATTAATACTTTTATCAATCTGCCCCATCTTTTCATAGCAATATCCAATATCATATAAAAGCATTCCATTCTTTTTATCGAGTTTAAATGCTTCGTGCAGATATTTTAATGCTGTTTTATAACGACCAATTTGTTCGAAAGATTGAGCAATTGTGTGTATTATTTCTACTTTCTCTTCATATGAATTATCTATAGCCGAATCAAAGGAGCGTTCCGCTTCATTGTATCGTCCCATTACATTTAAAGTACTTCCTTTCAGTAAGTAAACATCAGTATTAGAGGCTTCAATCCTTTCAATTTTTTCAAGAATATTTAAAGCCTGATCAGGATGTCCCTTATCAATAAGAACTTGTGCTTTCTTTAATTCTATATTGATAGATTGAGGATGTTGTTGTGCTGCATATTTCACAGCTTTTAAAGCATTATTAGCTTTGTTTGTATCAATATAATAATCGATAATATTCTCAAATTCAACAACATCAAAAAAATAACTTTGGTTATTTTTGAGCATCTCCTCATAACGAATTACTAACTCGTTATACTCATCATCCTGGAAAATATCGTCTAACTCTTCTTTCATACTCACTTAAAATGTGCGTGCAAAACTAACAATTTTCAATTGATATATTCGGTTTTTAACTGTTTTTTTAAAGCTATTCTGCAGTTTTTAAAATTGAATAATAATCTTTCAATATATCTGTTTTAATCTGTTCTAAATCTTTTAATAAATTATCGTTATTAAGCCCTTCTTGAAGCATTAAATAATACTTATTTAAATCGCTTTCAAAGTTTTTTGCTATACGTTGATTTTTAAATTGCAAGCCTTCAATTTCTATCTTTTTGCATATTTCTATTAATCCAAAACAAGCATCATTGAAATAAATAATGTTAATTGCATTTTCACGTCCAATTAACTTATTTAAAACTACCCAAAGTGACCATTCCGGATTGTAAGATTCTACATTCCAATAATAATTTGCTGCAGTTAAAACTCTTATTATGTCCAAATCTGAAATATCTTGAGTATTTAACAAGATTTTTTTGTTTCCATTTTCATATAAATCTGCTGAAAAATATGGATTATAAGGCTCCATAAATGATAACAATCTTAACTTTCCAGCGTAATATTCAGCAGTATTATTTGAAGTGAACCTTGCGTTATCTTTAATCAAATTATTATCAAGAAGAATTAGCGTCTTTTCTGTCATCTCATTCATCCTTGTTAAATCAGCATAATCGATTCCGTATGAATATTTTGAACTACCATTCCAGAATATATTTATATCCTTAAGATTACTTTTATTTAATTTTTTGAAAAAGTATTCTGCTTCACCATGTCCTGTGCTAATTTGCTCCAAATTACTCCAATAAGGAAATAATTCTATTTCAGCTTTCTTATTTTCACCATTAATGATTTTGCGAATATTTTCAACTTCTTCAGTATAATCATTTTGAAAGCCTGCTCTGTCATCATAAATTAAAATACTCGCCAAACTATTTGATTCTAAGCTTTTTATTAAACTTATTCGCTCTGAATAATCGCTTAAATTAATTTTAATACTGTATTTATCATTTTCAGAGTTTAAGAACTCAACAGCATTCTTAGTACCAATCTCCAAATAAGGAGTACTATACTTATAGCTTCTTAATAAATCAATTTTTTCCTTGAAATCAGAATGCTCAAAGCTCAAGCTATTTATAAGAATATTTCTGCTTAGAAAATCCGGATAATCAATAATATCAGCACTATGGAATACATAATTTTGGGTGCTTAAAAGCTGTTTAAACGTTAACGCTGCATTTTCATAACCTTCTTTATCAAATGCGTTAATACACACGATATTATGCAAACTATCACAATGCACAATTGAATAAGAATGAGGCAATTGAGATTCTTGTGTTAAATCAGAACTTCCAATATTAACTATAAACTGTTCTTGTGGCAATAACTCAGGATTATTATTCTTAACAATTTCTATACTGCCAGTAAATTGATCTTTACTTATATTGTTAATTCTTTCATTAAGCAATTTGCTAAAACTTTGGGCAGCATTAATTAGTAATTTATTACTGTTTTCAGGAATTACAACTATAGGATAAACATTATTCTCTGTGTTATAATAGTTTATATCTGAATTCTTAACTAATTCTTTAGGTTTTGGATAAACCATATCCTGAACACTTAATGATGAATTAAAGTATGGTTCAAGACGCTCCAATAAGGTGAAATTTTCATTTGTAAAGTAAAAATCGACTTTATCAACCCACATTGTTCCTGTTCCCTTTAATCCAATAAATATCTTTACGTATCGAACATTATCAGGCAAATCACCATCGAAATAAGGATAATTTGCCGTTTTGCCATGAATTTCACCCCATCCAAATTCTTTAATACTCCAGTAATTAGAAAGTGAGTAAGCTTTAAATGAGTTATCTATATTTACATTAGTGAACGCATTAAATTCGGTTTTATCAACTTCTAATTTACTCTTATCGTAGTACTTAAGCTTGATATTTATAGCATCGTACATTTTAGTACCAAGACGCATTTGATTTGGAATAACATTTTCTAATTTAAGATAAAGCTTAAGGGAATAATTTCCTGGTATAACCTTAATAAAATCGCTTAAAATACCTGTACCAATACTCTCTGTTTCGTCAGCAATTTCTCTTGTTATCTTTACTGAATGAATTCCATCATATATTTCGTTAATGCCTGTTCCATTAGCCGTACTATTAATCCATTCAATATTATTTCCCACTTGCTTCCATCCGTTTATATCAAAAGACTTTATTCCATTCTCCTGATAATAAATTTTACCAGTTTCGAATGAAGGATTTGGAGCAATATTTCCTAAGACTTTCTCGTGGTTTCGGTTATTAAATGGAATTGCAATCGGATCTTTTGCCGACCAGCTTGCTTGTAATCTTGACTGATCGTCCTTTTTGCATCCTGTAATCAGGACTGCTATAAAAATAATTAGTAGTACATTTTTAACATTCATAATTCATTCCTAAATTATTATATGAAAATACGCTTTAATATCTAACCTAATATATATAAGTCAATAAAAGTTATTAAAAATTAATGCATTTTTATTCACATGTCAAATAATAAGCATTATTTGCTAATATAAAAACACTTAATGGAATAGCAATTACAAAAAGTTTCAGCTAATAAAATGAAGATTTGTTAATAAATGTCATTTAGGATAAATTTCACCTTTTGAAGCTTTAAGTGTGTTTTGTAATAATGAAACAATGGTCATTGGACCAACACCACCGGGAACCGGAGTAATATATTCTGCTTTTTCGGCTACTTCGTCGAATTTAACATCGCCAAGTAGTTTCCAGCCTGATTTGGTTTTATCAGATTTTACTCTGGTAATACCAACATCAATCACGGTAGCTCCTTCTTTTACCATATCGGCAGTTAAGAATTCTGCTCTTCCTAATGCAGCAACTACAATATCAGCACGTAAAACAACTTCTTTTAAGTTTTTAGTGCGGCTATGGCACATAGTAACTGTAGCATTTCCAGGATTTGCTTTTTGACCTAAAAGAATACTCATTGGTTTTCCAACAATATTACTTCGTCCGATTACAACAACATCTTTGCCTAAAGTTTCAATATTATATCGCTTAATTAATTCCATTATTCCTGCAGGAGTTGCAGAAATATATGCTGGTAATCCAATAACCATACGGCCAAGATTGATTGGATGAAAACCATCGACATCTTTTTTAGGATCAATTGCTTCTATAATTTTTTGTTCAGAAATATGCTTTGGCATAGGCAATTGAACAATAAACCCGTCAATTTCAGGATCTTCATTTAAATCATGAACTCTACGTAATAGTGTATCTTCAGCAACATCATCTTCAAATCTAAAAACGGTAGAATTAAAACCAACTTGATTGCATGCTTTTTCTTTATGACCAACATAAGTTTCACTTGCACCATCGTGTCCAACAATAATTGCTGCAAGATGCGGAATTTTACCTCCTGCTTCACGTATTGCTGCTACTTCCTGAGCAATTTCTTCTTTAATATCGTTGGCTATCTTTTTTCCGTCTATTATTTTCATGATTCCGAGATTTTTATTTTGATAACATTCTAAAGTTAAGCATTGTTCATATTAATAAAATTATCTCATTCCTTGCATTTTATTCATTAAACCAGCCATTCCTTTTCCATCCTTCATCATCTTCATCATTTTCTTTGTTTCATCGAATTGTTTAATTAAACGATTCACTTCTTGAATGTCGTTCCCGCTTCCTTTAGCAATTCTCTTTCTTCTACTACCATTCATTACTTTAGGATTTTCTCTTTCTTCAGGTGTCATTGACTGAATGATAGCTTCTATCCCTTTAAAAGCATCATCATCAACATCAACATTTTTCATCATTTTTCCCATTCCTGGAATCATGCCTGCAAGATCTTTTATATTACCCATTTTTTTAATCTGAGCAATCTGTGAAATAAAATCGTTGTAATCGAACTGGTTTTTAGCAATTTTCTTGCTTAATTTTCTTGCTTCTTCTTGATCATATTGTTCCTGAGCTTTTTCAACCAACGAAACAACATCACCCATACCCAAAATACGATCCGCCATTCTATCTGGATGGAAAACGTCAATTGCTTCCATTTTTTCGCCAGAACCAATAAATTTAATTGGTTTATTTACAACCGAACGAATTGAAAGTGCTGCTCCACCACGAGTATCACCATCAAGTTTTGTTAAAACAACTCCTTCGAAATTAAGCCTATCGTTAAACTCTTTAGCTGTATTTACAGCATCCTGACCTGTCATGGAATCAACTACAAAAAGTGTTTCATGTGGATCAACTGCTTTTTTAACCGCAGCAATCTCGTTCATCATTTCTTCATCAATAGCTAAACGACCAGCCGTATCAATAATTACAAGATTCTGACCATCTTTTTTTGCCTGCTTAATAGCGTTCTTAGCAATTTTAACAGGATCTTTACTTCCTTCTTCAGTATAAACAGGAACATTAATTTGTTCTCCTAAGACTTTTAACTGTTCAATCGCAGCAGGACGATAAATATCACAAGCAACCAATAATGGATGTTTTTGCTTTTTTGATTTTAAATAATTAGCTAATTTACCCGAGAAGGTTGTTTTACCTGAACCTTGCAAACCTGCAATTAATATTACTGTAGGATTTCCTTTTAGATTAATTTCAGTGGCTTGTTCGCCCATAAGAACTGCAAGTTCATCGCGAACAATTTTAACCATCAATTGACTAGGTTTAATCGCATTAAGAACATCCTCACCTAATGCTTTATCTTTTACCGTATCGGTGAAAGATTTGGCTATTTTAAAGTTAACGTCGGCATCAAGTAAGGCTCTTCTTACATCTTTTAAAGTTTCTGCAACGTTTATTTCAGAAATTCTCCCTTGCCCTTTTAATATTTTGAACGACTTTTCGAGTCTGTCCGATAGATTCTCAAACATATATTTTTACTTTTTTTACTAATACAAAATTATAAAAACTTTAGCTCACTTTTGATTTTAGTCACTTCAAATTTTAGTTCATTTCAAGTACTAACTTTCCTACATTCTTTCCGGAACATTAATTCCTAAAAGACTCATTCCTGATTTTACAATTTTACTTACCTGATTTGAAAGAAATAATCTGAATAAAACAACATTCTGATCAGTTTCACTTAAAACAGGATGATCGTGATAAAACTGATTGAATTCCTTAGCTAATTCATATACATAATTTGCTACTTGTGCAGGGCTGTGTGCAGCTGCTGCTTCTTTTAATATTTCAGGATATGAATAAACAAGCTTTATTAAGCGTAGTTCTTTATCTGAAATTTCAGTTTTAGTATTAACCTCTTCAGTTAAACTTATTCCATTTGCTTCAGCTTTTCGTAATAATGACTGAATTCTTGCGTAAGTATATTGAATAAATGGACCAGTATTACCATTAAAATCAATCGATTCTTTTGGATCGAAAGTCATTGACTTTTTAGGATCAACTTTAAGAATAAAATATTTAAGCGCTCCTAAACCAATTGTTTCAATAATAGATTTCTTCTCATTACCCTCATACTCATCAAGTTTACCCAATTCGTTTGACATTTCTTCTGCTGTTGAAACCATTTCTTCAAGTAAATCATCAGCATCAACAACAGTTCCTTCACGTGATTTCATTTTACCTTCAGGTAATTCAACCATTCCATACGATAAATGGTATAAATTTTTCGACCACTCAAATCCTAATTTCCCAAGAACTATTTTTAAAACCTGAAAATGATAGTTTTGCTCATTACCGACAACATAAATTCCTTCATCAGCACTGTAATCAGTGAAACGTTGGTGAGCTGTACCCAAATCCTGAGTCATATATACTGATGTTCCATCAGATCGTAATAATATTTTTTGATCAAGTCCTTCGTCAGTTAAATCTGCCCAAACTGAACCATCTTCCTTTTTAATGAAAGTATTGTTTTCTAAACCTTTTAAAACTAAGGCTTTTCCTAATTTATAAGTTTCTGATTCGAAATATGTTTTGTCAAAATCAACTCCTAAATCTTTATAAGTTTTTTCAAATCCTTTTAAAACCCACCTATTCATTTCTCTCCAAAGCGAAATAGTCTCAGGATCTTTAGCTTCCCATTTACGCAACATTTCTTGCGTTTGAATCATTAGCTTAGAATTATTCTTTGCTTCATTTTCAGTATGTCCATCAACAATTGAATTACTAATTTCTTTTTTATATTCTTGATCAAATCTTACATAAAAATCACCTATTAAATGATCACCTTTTCTATTAATTTTTCTGGGGGTAACATTTTTATTTAACAAATCTTGAATTAATTCATACGATCGCAATTTTTTTTCTTGTCCTTTAATTCTTCTCTTTAATTTATTTTCAAATTGTGAATTATTAATTATTTCATCAGAATTATTAAATATATATTCCAATTTTTCATAAGAACTACCGCCTATGACATTATTATATATTCTAATTAGTTCACTTTTATACTTTTCATTTTTATTTCGCCCACTAAATCCCTTTTCATATTTACTAATACAATCAGTACAATAATTATCAATCACATCATATTGAATATTGGGATCTAATTTAAAATCAAAACTTATATCATTTAATGAAGCCCATTCAATATAAGAATTATGATCACCCCATTTTTGCCATGCGAGCATCGATTTGCAAATATGTATTCCCCTGTCATTAACCAGATTAACCTTGTAAACCTTATCGCCTTGGGTTTCCATTATTTTGGCAACAGAATAACCAAGCAAGTTGTTTCTAATATGACCCAAATGCAATGGCTTATTCGTATTTGGAGAAGAATATTCGATTAAAATAGTTTTAGGATTCGTTTTATCCTTTACTATTCCATAATTATGATCGCTTGCAACTGTATTTAAATATGTAATCCAGAAACTTTTATCTATTGTAAGATTCAAAAATCCTTTAATTATATTGTATCCAGATATCTTATCAACACTGTTTTTTAGATACTCACCTAATTCTTCGGCTGTTTGTTCCGGTGGTTTTTTTGATATTCTTAATAATGGGAAAACGACTAATGTGA
The DNA here is from genome assembly GCA_030637515.1 of Bacteroidales bacterium. Classification (GTDB taxonomy): domain Bacteria; phylum Bacteroidota; class Bacteroidia; order Bacteroidales; family UBA12077; genus UBA12077. The sequence goes on along the minus strand of DAOWGM010000003.1, from coordinate 20,385 downwards.
AATCTCCATCAAATTCTTTTCTTGTTTTTTGGATTTGAATTGATTTATTATCAGGAGTTTGTCCGTATAATTTATGAACTGCTTCATGAACAGTTTCTATAAGTTGTAATTCAATATTCATATAAAATCAGGTGTCTTTTTAATGTAATTTTCGACTATGAAATTAGCGCACAAAGATAAGCTCAAATTATCCATTTTACAAATAAAAAACGGTACTGTATGCCTTTTAAAAGTCTGTATTCTGATAATAAAACGATAATAAAAAAGTGATCCGGCTTTTGCCGGATCACCACCACCCTTCATAAATTGGGAAAATATGAAATGAAGGACAGGAAAGTATCTATTTAACCATAACCCAAAATTTATTATCTGTCATCCATTCTTCCAGTTCACACTGATCAGTTTCATCAATAATTTTCCAGAATTTTTCGTCGAGCATCCAGTCTTCTATATTTCTGAAATCAGATTCAGTTTTTACTAAAGATTTTTTTTCTAATTCCCAGGATGATTCATTTATCATCCAATCTTCAATGTCCCTTTTATTTTCAATAACGTTTTCATTTAATAAAAACATTTTAGTGCTTAAATAATCAGAACTGCTTGATTCGAGGTAATTTTTTGCAGACATGAAGTTTTCTGTTTCATTAAGTTCTATTTCAGAATTATCGGAACTGGTAGAAACTTGATTAATTAATACTGCTGCCTTTTTACTTACATTAACAGATGAGATTACATTTTGGGAGTACATATTAGCCGATAAAAACACCATAAGTGTTAATGCAGCTAAAAATTTTAAATTAATAATGAAATTTTTCATTTGTGTTATCTCCATTAGTTAATTAAAACATCTAACTATATGACGAACGAGAGAGACTGACGTTACACTATTTTCATTTAAAAGACGTTAAAATTTAGTAGTTGATGCAAATAATGAAGAATAAATTTTTTACTTTGAGACTTTATTTCATTTATGACAGATAAACAACGCGAAATACACCTTGTTTCATTTAATGTTCCTTTTCCTGCAAATTATGGAGGAGTAATAGATGTTTTCTATAAAATCAAGGCTTTAAAAGGTTTAGGTATCCAAATTAATCTTCACTGTTTTAATTATTCTAATAGAGAATCTACTGAGGAATTGGAAAAGTATTGCAAATCTGTTACTCTTTATCCCCGATTATTAAAACGAACATTCTTTTTATCGACAAAACCATTTATAGTAAGATCAAGATCAAATAGACAATTACTTTATAATTTGGAAAAGGATAATTTACCAATCCTATTTGAGGGACTACATTCAACCTATTTCTTAAAAAAAATATCTGAAAAAGGAAATAGAAATATAATTGTAAGAGCCCATAATATTGAACATAAGTATTATTTCAAACTTGCTGCTGCTGAAAAGAATATCATAAAAAAAATATATTTATACAGCGAAGGATGTAAACTGAAAAATTACGAAAAGATCTTAAAATCAAACATTAGCATTGCTGCAATAACCGAGAGTGATAAGAACTATTTCTCGGTTTTAAATTCTGATACATTTTACATTCCTGCATTTCATTCTTTTAAAAAAATCAATTCTAAAATCGGATTAGGGGATTATATACTTTATCACGGTGATTTATCGGTGAGTGAAAATATTAAAGCAGCTGAGTTTATTGCAAAAAACATTTGCTCTAAGCTTGATCATAAGTTTATTTTCGCAGGTCGAAATCCGCATAAACGATTATACGATTTATCTAACAAGAATAAGAATATAAAAATCATTGCTAATCCCGATGATGATGAGATGAACGAAATAATTCAAAATGCACATATAAATTTATTACTAACTTTTCAGGATACGGGAATAAAACTAAAACTTATTAACTCTCTTTTTAATGGTCGGTTTTGTATTGCTAACAATACAATGATTAAGAATTCGGGACTTGAATCATTGTGCATAGTAAAAGACTCTTTAATTGATATTATAACTGCAATTGAGGAATTAATTGCAACACCATTTGAATTATCAGAAATAAACAAAAGAGAGCAAATCCTGTTAAAAAATGTTAACAATGAACTTAGTGCTCAAAAATTAATAAATTTGCTGTTTAAAAAATAATAACATGAAAATAACGAAATTACTTTTAATACTCTTATTAACTAGTCTTTATAGCTGTTCAAACATTTATTCGCAATCATACAAAATTGATGTTAAAATAAGTGATCTGGAAAATACAGATATATTTTTGGGATATTATTTTGGCGATAAAACCTATGTGAGTGACACAGTTAAGCTTGATTCGAATGGAAAAGGAACATTCAGTGGCGACAGCCTTCTTGAACAAGGTGTTTACATCGTAATTTTACCTTCAAAAAAATATTTTGACATCATTATTGGTGAAGATCAAGAATTTTATGTCGAAACAACCTCTGATGATTTAATAAATAGTTTAAAAGTAAAAGGTTCTGAAGAAAACGAAAGCTTTAAAAGTTTCAGGAAATTTATGATGAGCAGTAATATAAAATCTGCCGAAATCCGTAAAAAAATGCAGGGGCTGGATAAGAACAGTGATTCGCTGCAAATACTTAACGACCAAATTGAAGCTTTAAGTAATGAAGTAAAAACATTCTGGGATAAAACTATACAGGAAAACGAAGGAAAATTACTTGGTATTATTGTAAATGCTATGAAAAATCCTGAAATACCTGAAATTGAGATTCCTGAAGGTATTGAAAATAAGGATTCGGTAAGATGGTTTCATTCATATAATTACAACAAAAATCATTACTTAGATAATATTGATTTTAGTGATCAACGTTTTCTAAGAACTCCTTTCTTTCATAAAAAACTGGAAACGTTCTTTACTAAAGTACTTATTCAAAATCCTGATACAATTAATAAATATATTGATATAGTTGCTTTGGAGGCAGAGAAGAGCGATGCAGTTTTTCAATATGTTATTCAGTATCTTATTACAACATTCCAGAAAAGCACTATTATGGGAATGGATAATGTTTTTGTTCATATTGCAGAAGAATACTATATTACAGGTAAAGCAGACTGGATATCTGACGAAACAATGAAAAAATTAAAAGAAGAAGTTGCTAAGCATCGTTTTAATATGCTTGGTAATATTGCTCAAGATTTAAAAATGGAGACTATAAACGAGGAATATGAGCGTTTACATGAAATCAAATCTAAATTTACTTTAGTATATTTCTTTGAACCTCATTGCGGTCATTGTAAAAAAGTGACTCCTCAGGTTTATAAACTCTATCAGGATTATGACAGAGAAGATTTTGAGGTTTTTGCTGTGTATACTCAAGGTGATAAAAAAGAATGGCTCGAATATATTAATGAAAAAGGATACGAAGACTGGATTAATGTTTGGGATGCTTACAACCTGACAAACTTCAGATTCTTTTATAATATTTACAGTACTCCTACTTTATACTTACTCGATAAGGATAAGAAAATTATTGCCAAACGTATTACCGCTGAAACTCTGAAAAGTATTCTTGAAATTAAACTAAAGAAATAAACTCTAAGAAATATGAGCAAAAAAAGCGCAACAAATTGTTGCGCTTTTTTTGTCTACACTTCGACATCCCGATAACTATCGGGACAGTGTGACAAAATGATTAACAGGAGGTTGTCATCCTGAGTTTATCGAAGGGTGAACAACCTAAAGCTTTTTAGCAGTCTCTTTTTAATCTTTTTGACTATCGCTATCTCGTATTAACACCGAGAAAATAAACAAAACAATAACTGAAGCAATAAAGATTATAAACAATGAAGTAAATATTTTTCGCATAACATCTTCAAGCGATATAATATCCCATATTCCTAACAAAGAAATAACAGTTATAAGAAGTACAAACGTTATTAAAATGTATGATGTAACTTTTTTCAATCCTTTCATAGTATCAGAATTTAGTTTGTTTTTTCAAAAATAACGATAATTCATAAATTGATTTAAAGTATTTTGTTTTTTTATTTGAATTTAAAGCCCACTTATATGAATCTTCTTTTATTTCAACCTCAATATTCATTATTGATTCATTTCCCTTTTCTACTGTAAAATTAAGCCTTTCGAGCGCCTTTTTAGTCCAGTTATAACTAGCTCCTTCACCAAATAATCCTATTTTTTCTTTATGTTTTCGTTTTAGTTTAAAATCACCTTTTATTTTGTCAAAATGTAGGTTTGAATTTTCAAAAAGTCGATTAAACTTTTCGCTTAGTATTAAATCTTCCGGAGCACCCTCGAATATCACATTATCAAGCATTAGCCAGATTTTATCGGCTTCCTGAATAGCAATATTTAAATCGTGCGTAGAAAACAAAATCGTTTTATTTTCTTCTTTTGATAATCTGTTTAATAAATGTACTATTTCGTATTTATTAGGTAAATCAAGAAAAGCAGTTGGTTCATCAAGAATAATAAATTTGGTATTCTGAGCCAATGTTCTGGCAATCATCACTCTTTGTCTTTCACCATCACTTATTTCATTAATATTTTTTTCACGTAAGCCATCCATTCCAACCATTTGCAAAGCTTTTTCAGATTGAATTATGTCTTCCGATTTCAATTTTCCAAACCAATTTGTATGTGGAAATCTACCTAAAGAAACCAAATCAATAACTTTCAGATTATTTACATTAATAATTTCAGTAGATACAAAGCTGAGCATTTTTGCAAAATCAGATCTGTTATAAGCTTCTATGGGATTACCATAATATTTTACTTCACCATTTAGAGGACTCTGTAGTCCTGCAATATTTCTTAAAAGAGTGCTTTTCCCAACGCCGTTTTTACCAACAAGTGCTATTAATTCTCCATCACTACCAGATAACCTGATATTATCGAAAAGAATATTATCAGTATTCTTTTTGGAAGAATAACCAATTTTCAAATTCTCTACTTTTAATATTTTATCCGATTTTTCCATTAATAGTTATGATACTGCAGCTAATTTTCTATTTTTTATAATAATCCAAATAATAACAGGTATTCCTATTAAAGCTGTTATTGAATTAATTGGTAATATCTTTTCCTGACCGGGTAATTGTGAAACTATATCACTAAACAACAATACTATTCCTCCAATAATCATAGTACCTGGCAATAAAGTTTTATGATTTGCAGTTTTGAATAAAATTCGAGCCACATGCGGAACTGCTATGCCAATAAAACCAATTGGTCCACAAAAAGCCGTAATACTTCCTGCCAACAAACTTGTACTGAAAAACACAAAGAATCTGGATAATTGTATATTTAATCCCATACTTTTAGCATAATTTTCTCCTACCAGCATTGCATTCAATATTTTAATCAACAGGAATGTTATAAACAAACCAACAAACACTCCGGGAATTAACACCTTCAACTGAGATAACGTTACGCCACCAAGGCTTCCCATTGTCCATATTATGAATGCCTTAAGCATTGATTCGTTACTAAAATATTGTAAAATATTAACTATTGCGGCTGTAGCACTTCCAAACATAATTCCCAGAATAAGAATAGTCATAATATCTTTTACTCTGGTAGATATTGCAAGAATTAAAAAAAGTATTAATCCTGATCCTAACCAAGCAGCTAAAACAATTGTCCAGTTACCTAAAACACCAAATTGACTTACAACAGTAAATGATGAAATTCCCATAACAAGAATGGCAACTCCAAGGCTTGCTCCTGCACTTATTCCAAGCACATATGGTCCAGCAAGTGGATTTTTAAAAATTGTCTGCATTTGCAAACCACTAACTGATAATGCAAATCCTGCAAATAAAGCTGTAAGTGCTTTAGGAATTCTAAAATGATATATTATAGTAAAATACTCAGAATGATCTGACTGTCCAGTAAATAGAATTTTTAGCACCTCTTTAAATGGAATATTAACAGATCCAAGAATAATGTCTGCGATAAATAATCCTATTAAGGCAATAACAAGAATTAACCACTTAAAAATGATTTGTTTTTTAATCGTCAAAACTTAAAAATTTTAAAATGCTAATTTAAATAAAAATGTGGATTTAATTTATTTGTTTATAATATACCAATTGATGATTTTTCAACAAATCAGGATGGAAAATTTTAATCATATCTTTAAGAACAATATTAGGCAACACAAGCCCTGTTTCCCAATAATCATTACCTCCGAATTGATTCATTCTTAGATTATTGTTAAAAATCAAGCTTTCATTAAAAGGTTTGAAATTTTCAAATCTTTCATCAACTTTAAGGATATCATTTTTACTGTGGACATTTCCTGTATGTATCCATATTTCAGCTTCTGTGGCTTTTACAAATATTGATTCAGTATTAAAAGGCTGACTTTCTCTTGAATCATTCTCTTTCCAGATATATTCTCCACCGGCATCTTCCACCATTTTAGCTAAAAATGATTTGCCGCCAGGAACATACCATGAGTCTTTATAAGGTAAACCAATTAAAACTTTAGGTTTGTTATTAACTCCTTTTACAATATCCAACAATACATTGTATTCTTTTTCAATTGCATCGAAATAAATATCAGCTTCATCTTCCATATTATAAAAAGCAGCAATAAACTTTATCCATTCAAGCTTTCCCAAGGGATGATCTTCAAGATATTCTGCATTCATAACAGCATTAATACCCAAATCTTTTAAACGTTGGTTATAGCCTGCAATTTCTCCTCCAACACCATAAGTTATTACCAAATCAGGGTTTATACCTACTATTAGTTCATAATTTAGGTTACTATCAAAACCAACATCAAAAACCTGCTTGTTTTCAATATTTTTTCTGACTTTTTTATTATTAATGTAATCAGTACCAGAAACTCCTACAATAGATTCTGTTTTGTTCAGAACGTCAATAAAAGCAACATGAGTAGTAGATAAACAAACAACTTTCTCTATAGGCGTTCTTATTACTGTAAACTCTTTAGCAAAATCAGGTAATTCTTCATCTTTATCAATTAAAAGATATTGGTATTCAATATTGTTAGCTCCCGACCATGGATTTATAACTGTAATTAATTTATAATTATCTAACAAATCAATTCTGAATCCTTTTGCATACTTTAAATTAACGTGTTCAACCTGATTATCTGATTGATTATCATCATAATGTTTTTTATTCGAGCATGAAAAAAGAACAACTAACACTATGAACCATATATACCTTAGCTTCATATTATCTTTATAAATGTATAATGAATCCCAAAATTAGTTTAATAAATTTTTATATCGATCTGTTTTTTAATTTTTAAACATATATCTATAAATAAACTTTATTTATCTTGTTTCGTATATATTTTTAGTTGTTTTTTTTATCTTTAAGGCATAAGCTTTATACTCTCTAAATAAATTGGTTGTTTATTATGCAAAAAATTATAAAGACACTTCTTTTTATTTTCATCCTTAATATAAGTTCAACTGCATTTGCAGGATATTTTCAATCAGATACGATTTATTTTAAAGGAAACTACGACTACCCACCATACCAGTTACTTGATAATGAATTAAATCCAACAGGTTTTAGTATTGATTTATTAAAAGCAATAGCTCAAACTATGGGTTTAAATATTAAAATTGAGCTAGGTCCATGGAATCAGGTTAGAACAGAATTAGAACAAGGACAAATTGACGGATTAGCAGCTATGTCACCTTCACCTGAAAGAAGAAAAATTGTAAATTTTTCAACTTCTTATGTTTCAATTACACATTCTATATTTATTAGAAAAAGTAGCAATATTAAATCAATTGAAGATATTAACAATAAACAAATTATTGTTGTTAAAGGTGATATTATGCATGATTACCTGGTATCAAATCAAATTACAAAATACATAGTTCCCGTAAAAGATTACCAGACAGCATTAAGATTACTTTCTGCAGGAGAATACGACTGTGCTTTAATTCCAAAGCTATTGGGACAATTTGCAATTAATGAATTTAATTTAACTAATCTTAAGCCGGTTGGATCAACAATTCAACATAAAGAAATGGCGTTTGCTATTAAAAAGGACAATCCTGAACTTCTAGCGAAAATTAATGACGGGCTTCAAATTGTTAAAGCAACAGGTGAATACGACCAGATTAATAAAAAATGGTTTGAGTTTTATGAAAAATCAGATATTAAAACCCGCGTTTTTAACATTATAATATGGATTCTTTTGCCATTTCTAATAATTCTTTTTTCAATATTGGTGTGGTCGTGGTCTTTAAGAAAACAAGTAGCAAATAAAACAGCCGAATTGCAGAAAGAGCTTAATGAGCGTAAAAATACGGAACAAAAGCTTATACAGGAAAAATCATTACTAAATTCAATGATTAATTCTATTCCTGACTTAATTTTTTATAAAGACAAAAACAATATATACCTTGGTTGCAATGAGTCTTTCCTCAAATTTAATAATTTTAAAGCCACCGATATTATTGGAAAAACTGATTTTGATGTATTCCCAGAAGAGCAAGCTAAATATTTTCATGATACAGATCAGAAAATACTAAAAGACAAACAATTTCAAAGAACAGAAACCTGGGAAACAAACTCTAAAGGGGAAAAGTTTTTACTTGACACACTTAAACTACCCTTTACAGATGAAAACGGTAACCCATTAGGAATTGTTGGTATTTGCCGTGACATTACTGTGCGATATCAAACTGAAAAAGATCTTAAAATAGCCAAAGAAAAAGCAGAAGAATCTGATCGTTTAAAATCTTCATTTTTGGCAAATATGTCGCATGAAATTAGAACACCAATGAATGCAATAATTGGCTTCTCTGATTTACTTGTAGATGCTGACACTGAAGCCGATGAACGTGAAGAACTGGTAACACATATTAACAATAATTGTAATACTTTACTTCACTTAATTGATGATATTATTGACCTTGCTAAAATTGAAGCCAACGAATTATCAGTTTTCATTAAAGAAACTGATGTCAATAATACAATACAAGAGCTTTACGAAACTTATAATGGAGTAAAGAAAAAAATAAATAAAAATCATTTAGAAATAAAATTAAATAAGTCATCATATAAAGAAAACTTTTATCTAAACACAGATCCTTATAGATTCAAGCAAATATTAATTAACTTAATAGATAATGCTTTTAAGTATACTGACCTTGGTTTTGTTGAATTTGGATATAAAATACTCGATGATATCAACTTAGTTGAATTCTACATTAAAGATACAGGAATTGGTATTCCTAAAGATAAACAAATAGAAATATTCCAGAGATTTAATAAAATAGAAACTGATAAATCAAAGCTTTACAGAGGAACAGGTTTAGGTCTTACAATAACTCAAAGTTTAATTGAAAGATTAGGCGGTACAATTAGAGTAGAATCTAATATTGATGAAGGCTCTATTTTTTATTTTACACTGCCTCTTAATTTTGCTGAAGTTAATAATGTTCAAAACATACATTTAGATCTGAAAGAAAATAGTATTAACTGGGAAAATAAAACTATTTTAATTGCTGAAGATGAAGAAAGTAACTACAAATTTCTTGAGATGCTTTTAAAAAATAAAGGATTAAAACTACTTAAAGCTGAAAATGGATATGAAGCTGTAGAAATTTGTAAAGGGCATATTAAAATTGATTTAGTATTAATGGATATTAAAATGCCTGGAATGAATGGTCTAGAGGCAACCAGAGAAATAAAACAACTAAAACCCGATATTCCAATAATAATTCAAACAGCCTACGCAATGCAGAATGATGAAAAAATTAGTACAGAGGCTGGCTGTGACGATTATATTGCAAAACCAATTAAAAAGGAAAAGTTATATTCCCTTATTGCTAAGTGGATTAACTAATATAGTATTGTAAGTTTATTTTTTATTCTGATCATATATATTTAGAATAAATGGGGAAATTACATTATAAAATAAAGTTAATTACTTTAACTTTCGTCTCAACGTTTCTTTTTATTGAGAGATCATTGGCTAGTGGCTTGGCTGCTCAATTTGAAAATATTAAAAATAGTAATACAACCCTTCTAATATATTCATCTGTATTAATTTCAATTATTTTCATTCTATATTTAATTGCTGTAATAAAAAGATTTACCCTAAAGAAAAAATCAAATGAAGTTCTAAAAAATGAAATTGAAAAGCATAAAAAAACTGCGCAATCTTTAAAAATAAGCAAAGAACGATTTGATCTTGCAATGCAAGGCTCCAACGATGGACTTTGGGACAGAGATTTAATAAAAAATACCGTTTACTATTCTGAAAGATGGAAAAGCATGCTTGGCTTTTCTGATAGTGAATTTGCTAACGATGTTAAATCATTTGAAGTAAGAATTCACCCCGATGATATTGGTAAAGTTAATAGTGCATTTCATAATCATTTAAACAAGGAAACAGACTTTTACGAAAACAAATTCAGAATAAGACATAAAAACGGTAAATATATTTGGATTCATGACAGAGGAAAAGCCATCTTTGACAAAGAAGGTATACCAATTAGAATTGTTGGAACACATACTGATATTACAGAAAAACAAAAGATTGAAGATGAATTACATCAATATCAAGCTCACTTAGAAGAAAAGGTAAAAGAAAGAACTAAAGAGTATTTTGAAGCTAAAGAAAAAGCAGAAGAATCTGATCGTTTAAAGTCAGCGTTTCTGGCAAACATGTCACATGAGATAAGAACTCCAATGAATGCCATTGTTGGTTTTACTGATTTATTAACTGATCCTGATTTAACCTCAGATCAAAAAAACGAACTCATTCATCATATAAATAAGAATTCGAACACCCTCGTATATCTTATTGATGATATTATTGATATTGCGAAAATTGAAGCAGGACAGCTAAAAGTAAACAAAACAGAATGCAATATAAATCAAATCTTCTCTGACGTTTTTAATTCATTTATTGAAACAAATAATATAAAAGAAAATAGCCCAGTTAAATTAAAATTAAAAAAAGGTATTCTAAGTGATAATTTCACAATAAATACTGATCCAGTACGTTTTCAGCAGATTTTAATAAATCTAATTGGAAATGCTTTAAAATATACCGAAAAAGGATATGTTGAGTGCGGATACGAAGTTAAAACCGATAAGCATAATTCATTTCTTGAGTTTTATGTTAAAGATACCGGTATTGGAATTCCTGAAAAGAAACATAAATTCATTTTTGAAAGATTTAGTAAAGTTGAAGATTCTAAAACTAAATTATATAGAGGAACCGGACTTGGACTAACCATAACAAAAAACTTAGTTAAAATGTTAGGTGGTAAAATCTGGCTTAAATCAAAAGAAAAAGAAGGATCCACCTTCTATTTTACAATTCCTGTTGAAGAGTTTAAAGGGCAAATCAAAAATGAAAAAGAGATACTCGATGATTCTGTAAAAAACTGGAAAAACAGTACAATCTTAATTGCTGAAGATGAAGATAGCAATTACAGAGTTCTACAGATGGCTTTACGACGCACAAATATTAACATTTTAAGGGCAGAAAACGGGCAACAGGCAGTTGATATTTGCAAAGCAAATAAAAATATTGATCTGGTATTAATGGATCTTAAAATGCCTGAAGTAAATGGAATTGAAGCAACAATTGAGATTAAAAAAATTAGACCAGATTTGCCAATTATTGCTCAAACCGCTTATGCAATGACAGAAGATAAAAAGACTTCTATTGAAGCAGGATGTAATGATTATCTGGCTAAACCTATAAAATTAAAAGTTTTGATTTCTACTTTAAATAAGTATCTGAATTAATAATGAATTCGTCCCTTTAAATCGTCCATACAAAAATACAAAGGAGTTCCTGCATCAGATGATGCTAATTCAAATTCAAGGCTTCTGACAATTCCTAAATCTGTTAAATCAACGTAGTTCCATCCATCAACTATATAATCGTCCTCGTTATTATCAGAACGATAATCAGCTAAAAAGAAATCGACAGTGCCAGTTATTTCGTTAGAATATCCTATTCCGGTAATTGTAAGTTTAAACCAATCTGGCTCACTCCCGTCTCTACCACCAAACTTTTTAGCGTAGTCGTAACCATATTTTATTGCTAAAGCCGTAAAAGTAGAATTAGTAATTCTCACTAAACGAGGCTCTTCCATTTCTATAAAATCAATTACAACTTTTTCAAACTGATGCACACAAACATAATTTTCTGATTTTTCAGCTCCCCAACCAGCAATTGCAGCATATTTACCTAAGTCATTATATATTATAGAATTTTCAACATTTGAATAAGCAAATCCGCTCCACGATTTCCAATCAGGATAATAAACATTATTAAAAATCTTATTACCTGAAGTAAACTGTTCGCTTCCATCTGATCCATTCCAATACGATTGCTCATCAAGTTCAAATTCTTCAAAATCTACAACTTCGGTTCTAAAAGTATCCTCATCTGTGCAGCTAATTAATATTATTACAGTGAGAATAAAAAAAGATATTGACTTTACTAAATTCATAATACAAAAATAATCATCCATCAAAAATAAATTATACTTTCCTTAAAAAATAATATTTATTAAAAGATTCTTGTTAATAACAATTGTTTGATGTTAACAAAAGCATTTGTATTTTTGTTTATCAAATTTCGCTTAAATATGAGTAAAGATAAGGAAAAGAGCAGAATAGATCAACTAAGAAAATTACTTCAACACTATAATCACCAATATTATAATTTATCAATATCTGAAGTAAGCGATTTTGAATATGATTTATTGTTAAAAGAATTAATCGATTTAGAAAATAAAAACCCCGATTATTCTGATTCTAATTCTGCAAGCGTAAGTGTAGGTAGCGATTCTAATGTTGAATTTGAGAAAGAGCTTCACTCCTTCCCAATGCTTTCACTTGATAATACATACTCTAAAGAAGAATTATTTGATTTCGAAAGCCGAAACAAAAAGCTATTACCCGAAGATTATCAATATATATGCGAATTAAAATACGATGGAGCATCCATTAGTCTGAAATATGAAAATGGAGTATTAATAAGAGCTTTAACACGCGGAGATGGAACAACTGGAGATAATGTAACTGCAAATGTAAAAACGATAAAGAGCATTCCTTTAGAACTAAAAGGAAGCGGTTACCCAAATGAATTTGAAATACGGGGCGAAATTTTTATTCCTCATGATGGATTTAATGAGATGAATAGGATTAGAAAAGCAAATGGAGAACCTGAATTTGCAAATCCAAGAAATACTGCTTCCGGAAGCTTAAAAACTCTTGATTCATCAATAGTAGCTTCACGACCTCTTGATTGTTTTCTATATTATATTATAAGCAAGAACCTACCGTCAGGTAGTCATTACGATAACATGCAACTTGCGCGAGATTGGGGCTTTAAAGTGCCATCAATAATTCAGAAATGTAAAGACATAAATGAAGTAATTAAATTCATTGAATATTGGGATAAAGAACGCCACAATCTACCTTACGACATTGATGGAATTGTAATTAAAATTGATAGCCTTAAACAACAGCAGAATCTTGGTATGACTGCAAAATCACCACGTTGGGCTACATCATTTAAATTTAAAGCCGATCAGGTTAAAACTAAGTTGCTAAGCATTGATTATCAAGTAGGAAGAACCGGAGCTATTACACCTGTTGCAAACCTTGAACCTGTTTTACTTGCAGGCACAACCGTAAAAAGAGCTTCATTACATAATTCAGATCAAATTGAGCTTTTAGATATCCGTGTTAATGATTTTGTTTACGTTGAAAAAGGCGGCGAAATTATTCCTAAAATTGTTGGTGTTGATAAAGAACTTAGAACGCCAGAGAGTAAAACTGTAGAATATATTAAAAACTGCCCGGAATGTGGAACTGAACTTGTTCGTGTTGAAGGAGAAGCAAAACACTATTGTCCGAACGATACAGGTTGTCCGCCACAAATAAAAGGTAGAATTGAGCATTTTATTAGCCGTAAAGCAATGAATATTGGTGCTGCAGAAGCTACAGTTGAGGCGCTTGTTGATAAAGGCTTAATTCATGATATAGGTGATTTATATTTTCTCACAAAAGAAGATGTTCTATCATTAGAAAGATTTGCTGAAAAATCAGCAAACAACTTAATAGAAAGTATCGAAAAATCTCAGGAAGTCCCATTTAATAAAGTATTATTTGCATTAGGAATTCGATATGTAGGCGAAACTGTTGCTAAAACTGTTGCTTCAGAGCTTAAAACCATTGAGAATATCAAAAATGCAAGCATTGAAGAATTAATTGAAATAAATGAAATTGGTGAACGTATTGCTGCAAGTATTATCGACTACTTTAAATCAGAAATACATTTAAAAATAATTGATAAGCTGAAAATATCTGGTGTTCAGCTTGAAATTAATGAAAATAATAAACAGCAGATTGAAAATAAATTAAACGAGCAAACGTTTGTAATTTCTGGCACCTTTGAAAAACACTCTCGTGATGAACTAAAAGAGCTAATTATTAAGTATGGAGGAAAAAATATCGGTTCCATCTCAGCAAAAACAAATTATTTGTTAGCCGGAGAAAATATTGGACCATCAAAGCTTGAAAAAGTACGAAAATTAAATATACCAATTATCTCTGAAGATGATTTTTTGAAAATGATTGAATAATAAAGGAAGATTATCAGTTCAGGGAATAAAAAATTTATTATAATTGTAAGGTGAGCACAATAAGAAATATAAAATGTAAAATTGGTCGTTACAATCTGAGAAAACAGCTTAAGAACCTCAAAAGGCAAGTAAAGACCCATAATTTTAATACCGCTAAATCAGCCGGGATACTCTTTAGTTCTCCTGATGATGATTCTTTTAGAGCAATTAAAGATTTTCTAACATTCCTTTCCGAAAAGGAATTAAAGGTTTATGCTTTAGGATATGTTCCTTCAAAGAAAATTCCACAACAATTTTTAATGCGTAAAGGCATTAATTTTTATTGTAAAACTGATTTAAATTGGTATTATAAGCCTAAAAATGAAATTATTGATCAGTTTGTAAATCGAGAATTCGATATTTTATTTGATTTAAGCTTAAAAGATTATTTTACAGTTAATTATACAGGTTCTCTTTCAAAAGCATCGTTTAAAATCGGTGTTCAAAAAGAAAATGCTTACCAGGATTTGGTTATTGATGTAAATAAGAACAAATCTGTAGATTTTCTTATTGAGCAAATAAAACACTATTTAAATATCTTAAATAATTAGAGTAATATGAGTAATCAACATAAATTCAGTGGAACGGGTGTTGCCATTATCACACCATTTAATTCAGATTTAAGCATTGATTTTAATAGCCTTGAAAAGCAAATTGAGCATTTAATTTCAAATAATATAAACTATTTGGTTGTACTTGGTACAACCGGCGAATCGGTAACTCAGTCTGAAACAGAGAAAGATGAATTAGTTAATTTTATAAAGGAGAAAGTAAATAAAAGAGTTCCTATCGTATTAGGAATGGGAAGCAATAACACTCAAGCTCTTGTTGAAAAAATCAAAAAAACAGATTTTACAGGAATTGATGCTATTTTATCGGTTGCTCCATATTACAATAAACCAACACAAGAAGGTATATACCAACATTTTAAAGCAATATCTGAAGCCTCTCCTGTTTCAATAATATTATATAATGTGCCAGGAAGAACAAGTTCAAATATAAGTGCAGAAACAACATTAAGATTAGCTCATGATTTTAAAAATATTGTAGCTGTAAAAGAAGCGTCAGGAGATTTTTCACAGGTAATGTATATTATAAAAGATAAACCAGATGATTTTATTGTATTATCTGGTGAAGATGCTCTAACACTTCCATTAATTTCTGCAGGAGTTTCAGGAGTTATTTCTGTTGTTGCTAATGCTCTTCCAAAGGAGTTTTCAGATATGGTTCAGTTTGCTTTAAATAATAATTATACAGAAGCTAAGAAAATCCATTACAGTCTTCTCGAATTTATTGATACTCTTTTTGTTGAAGGAAATCCTGCTGGTGTAAAAGAAGCATTATCGATAAAAGGAATTACAGAAAACAACCTTAGACTTCCGCTTGTTCCTGTTAGTAAAGAAACACATCAGAAACTTAAGAATCTACTTGAAAAAATATAAACGATAAAAAGCTGCTTAAATTAAGCAGCTTTTCTTTTATATCATTATTGTTTCTATTCTCCGAGTTTGTATTTTTTTATATTTAGTACACACGGAAAGCATGTCCACCCTTAGTTGGGCTATTGTTTTTTAAAATGTTTTTTTTAATCAGACATAATGCAACCAGCCGAAATTTTTAATTTCTCAATTTTTTTCTTTTTAATATCCATATCATAATATGATTCATCTTTTAGATAGGTTCGTATAAATTTGATGCCAACTTTTTGTATACTTTCCAATTGTTCTTTTGTAATTGGATAAGTCATTGCAAAACCTGAGTATACCTGAGCATTGGCAATAAATGATTGTGGAGTAGCATTCTTTACAGATGATAATTCCATAATTGTTCCGTCACCCAGTTTTAAATTTAACTTATTCCCCTCAGGTATTATAAAAGCTTGATCGCCAGGGATATTTATGTACGATTCTAAACGATAATCATCTCCTGTTCGGTAAAAAGCAAATGAAAAATAGAAATTGTATTTCTGCTTAATTCTTCGTACAATTTTTCCCGAAAACTCATCTTTTTCATTAAGATCATACTTACAATCTTGTGCTTGAGAAAAAAATGAAATTGATATTAACATTAATAAAGTTAAAATTGAATTTTTAAATTTCATAAGGTGTTTTTTTAAGTGTTAAAAATATTTACTCACACAATAATTCGTGTATATCAAATGTACAATAAAAACAGCATTTTGTTATGCATTTTTCAATTATTCTATGGCATATGTTTTTAACACCCTCTGCTCGCAGGGACTTGTGGTTAAGGGATCTGCGCGAGCTTAGATTCTTTGATAGGCTCAGGATGACAACTTTTTGTTATTGTTTTGTCTCACAGAGTTTATTGAAGTGTAGACAAAAAAAGAGGCTTTTTAGAAAGCCTCTTTTTTTACTCTTTATTTCTTTTATTCCCCAACTGATTTACCGTGACAGTTTTTAAATTTCTTGCCACTTCCACAAGGACATGGCTCGTTTCTTCCAACTTTTTTCTCAACACGCACAGGTTGTGACTTTTGCTCTTTTTCACCGTCTTTTCCTGTAGCTTGATCAGGACGACTGGTTTCAAGTTTACTATAATCTGTTCTACGACGCTGTTGTGCTTCACGAACTTTATCAGGATCTTGTGTTGGTATATGACCTTTAACAAGTGTTGCAACAACATCCCTATTTACTTTATCGATCATTGTCTTGAACAACTCGAAAGATTCAAATTTGTATATTAATAATGGATCTTTTTGTTCATAAGTCGCAGCCTGTACCGATTGTTTCAAATCGTCCAGTTCGCGTAGGTGTTCTTTCCACGATTCATCAATATGTGCAAGAATAGCTGATTTCTGGTATGACTTTACCAAATCACGGCCTTCTGTTTTGTATGATTTTTCAAGATTGGTAATTACCTGAATCGTTTTTGTTCCATCAGTTACAGGAACTACAATATTTTCGTATGTATGTCCGCTCTTTTCGTATACGTCTTTTAAAACAGGATATGCCTGTTTTGCAATTGCTTCTTCTTTTCGTTTATAGGTTTCTAAAACCAGTTTATAAAGTTCATCTGTTAATTCAGTGGAATTATCTTTTAAAAATCGTTCTTCGTTAAATGGAGATTCTACTGAAAATGTACGTAATAGCTCAAATTTAAATCCTTCAAAGTCTCCATTTTCTTGAAATTCATTTACTATACTTTCACATACATCCGACATCATGTTAGCAATATCAACACTTAAACGTTCTCCATATAATGCATTACGACGTTTTTTGTAAATAACTTCACGTTGTGAATTCATTACATCATCATACTCAAGCAATCTTTTACGAATACCAAAGTTATTTTCTTCAACTTTCTTTTGGGCTCTTTCAATTGATTTAGAGATCATTGAATGCTGAATTACTTCGCCTTCTTTTAATCCTAAACGGTCCATAATACCTGAGATACGATCAGATCCGAACAATCTCATTAAATCATCTTCCAACGAAACAAAGAACTGAGAAGATCCCGGATCACCCTGACGTCCTGCACGACCACGTAACTGACGGTCGACACGACGAGACTCATGACGCTCAGTACCAACAATTGCCAAACCTCCAGCTTCTTTAACTTCTGAAGATAATTTTATATCAGTACCACGACCAGCCATATTTGTTGCTATCGTAACACTTTTTGATTTACCAGCTTCAGCAACAATATCTGCCTCACGCTGGTGTAATTTTGCATTTAATACATTGTGCTTAATTCCTTTTATCTTAAGCATTCTGCTTAATAATTCAGAAATTTCTACAGATGTTGTACCAACTAAAACTGGTCTTCCTTTTTGAGTAAGATCAACAATCTCGTCCGCAACTGCATTATATTTTTCACGTTTTGTTTTATAAACAAAATCTTCATGGTCACCTCTTACAATTGGTCTGTTGGTAGGAATTACCACAACATCTAATTCATAGATATCCCACAATTCTCCTGCTTCCGTTTCTGCAGTACCAGTCATACCCGAAAGTTTGTGGTACATTCTGAAATAATTCTGTAATGTAATTGTCGCAAATGTTTGTGTTGCAGCTTCAACCTTAACTCGCTCCTTAGCCTCAATTGCTTGATGTAAACCATCCGAATATCTTCGACCCTCCATTACACGACCTGTCTGTTCATCAACAATTTTAACTTTATTATCCATTATAACATATTCATCATCTTTTTCAAACAATGCATATGCTTTTAGTAACTGATTTATAGTATGAATTCTCTCTGATTTAATAGCATAATCCTGCAGCATGGTATCCTTCTTAGCTAATTTCTCAGAATCTTTCAAATTTGATTTTTCAAGGTCAGCAATTTCAGAACCAATATCGGGTAATATAAAAAAGGTTGTATCATCAGATTCAGATGTAATAAGATCTATACCCTTATCGGTCATCTCAATTGAATTATGCTGTTCTTCAATAATAAAGAAAAGCTCATCCGTAACTTTATGCATATTTTTACTGTTATCCTGCATGTAAAAGTTTTCTGTTTTATGCATGAGAGACTTATTACCTTCTTCTGATAACAGTTTAATAAGTGCTTTATTTTTAGGTAATCCTTTGTAAGCCTGTACTAATAAAAATCCAGATTTTTCATTATTATTATCATTCAGCTCTTTACGGGCTTCAGCTACAATCTGATTCATGAGTTTTCGCTGAGCCTCAACGAGTATTTCAACTTTTGGCTTTAGCTCTTCAAATAACTGTATATCTCCTTTCGGAATTGGTCCAGAGATAATAAGAGGTGTTCGCGCATCATCAATTAATACTGAGTCAACCTCATCGACAATTGAATAATTATGTCTTCGCTGAACCAAATCATCAGGGTTGATTGCCATATTATCACGCAAGTAATCAAAGCCGAATTCATTATTGGTACCATAAGTAACGTCTGAAAGATATGCTTTTCGTCGTGATTCTGAATTTGGATCGTGTTTATCAATACAATCAACCGATAAACCATGAAACTGAAAAATCGGTCCCATCCATTCCGAGTCACGTTTTGCTAAGTAATCATTAACAGTAACAACATGAACACCACGCCCAGTTAAAGCATTTAAGAAAACCGGCAAGGTTGCAACAAGCGTTTTACCTTCACCAGTACCCATCTCAGCAACTCTTCCTTGATGTAATACAATACCACCGATTAACTGAACATCGTAATGAAGCATTTCCCATTTGGTCTCATTTCCTCCTGCTAACCATGTATTATGAAATTTTGCTTTATCTCCTGATATTTCTACATTTTCGTAAACAGCAGATAAATCTTTATCAAATTCAGTTGCTGTAACTTCAACAATATCATTTTCTTTAAAACGACGCGCAGTTTCTTTTACAACTGAAAAAACAATAGGTAAAACTTCTTCAAGCTTTGCTCCTAACTTATCATCAACAATACCTTCAATCTTATCTATTTCGTCGTAAATAGTTTCTTTCTCGTAAATATCAATATCATCACTTTCCGCTTTTTCTTTAAGCTTCTTTATTTTTTCGGTTTCCGGCTTTATATAATCTTTGATTTCTTTTTTAACGTCTTCCGTTTTTTGGCGTAATTCATCATTCGATAGATCAACAACAGTTTCGTACACCACCTTTATCTTCTCAAGCATTGGTGTAACTCCTTTTATATCTCTATCAGATTTATTACCAAAAAATTTGGTTAAAGTACTTGTAAACAGGCTCATTATTTATATTATTAGATTTTTATTTTTGTTTGATCTACAAATGTAATATTTTACAGGTAATTCAATATATGATTTCCTTAAT
>DAOWGM010000160.1 GCA_030637515.1 Bacteroidales bacterium | reverse complement strand
TTTTATAGGTTTTTGGTATTGCGCTAAATCAAAATACTCATATAATTTTTCTAAAGCATTGCTCTTATTACGCGAGGATAAAAAGCCATAATTTCTTATTTTCATAAATCCCGGAGGTAATACGTGTTGTAGGAATAATTTCATAAATTTCACTCCATTTACTGTTCGTAGTTTCTTTTTGTAATCATCAGCCCTGTCGGTGTATTCGAAAGAAACCGATGTATTAGTAATTTCTTTTACTCGATTATTGCTTATGGCTATTCTGTGTGTATATCTGCTTAAATATTCAAAAACAGAATGATTGTTTTTAAAACTTTCTTTGGAATACACTACCCATTCTTTGCTGTATAAACTTTCTTTAAGATTATAAAAATACTCAACAGTACTTTGTTTTTTTAAATCCCAAAATTCCAATTCCCCGTTTTTATAGTATTTTTTCAGATGATACATGAACTTACCTTTAAAAGTCATTCCTAATGCTTCAACATTAAAAAGGTAATCTCCTGAAGCGGGAGAAGATTTCCATTTATTATTAGCAGTAATTCCTCCTGCAGGTATTATACAATGCAGGTGTGGGTGGTAATCAAGGTTTTGCTTCCAGGTATGCATAATTGTAATCATGCCCATTTTAGCTTGTAAACGATTACGTGAATCCTTAGAGAAATCCTCAATAGTTTCCCATGCTGATTTAAAAAGTAAATTATAAAGCAATACCTTATTAAACTTAAAAAGAGTACGTAATTCAGCAGGAATGGTAAATACAGTATGATGATATTTTACAGGCAATATATCATTCTGTTTTGCTAAAATCCACCTGTCTTTATTTATAGCCTGACAGTTGGGGCAATGCCTGTTGCTGCACGAATTATAATGAGATTGGACTGTTCCGCAATCTTCGCAGGCCTGAATATTATATCCCAGTTTCCCAGTTTTGCAAGCTTTAATACAGTCAATAACTTTGTATTGATGTATAGTGGCACTATGGATTTGTAAATATTCATGACTAAAATCTTCAAAAATTTTAGTTATTTGGGATTTCATAATAAATCCCCCCATTTGTCCAATGGGCTGAAAGCTTTCAGTAGTGGAATATCACTTACATGCAGATATACCATGGTTGTTAAAACTGAGGCATGTCCAAGTAATTCCTGTAATGTTCTGAGATTCATGCCATCTTCGAGGCAGTGCGAAGCAAAACAATGGCGTAGTATATGCAGATTAATATCTTTTTTTATTCCTGATTTTTTGACTGCCATTTTCAGAGCGTGACGAATACCACCTGCACTCATAGGCTCGCTCTTTCGCCGACCGTTAAAGAGATATATTTTGGGGCGGTATGCTTTGAAATATTGCCTTAATTCAGGAAGCAAACTTTCTGACAAAACAGTATACCTGTCTTTATTTCCCTTTGATCGATTAATACGAATTCTGAACTTACCATCATTTGTAATAATATCATCAATCTTTAAATTGAGCAATTCATTACGTCTTAAACCAGAGGAGTAAAGTAATTTAAGCATCATTCTATGCTTGATGTTATTACAAGCATTAAAAAGTTTTGCTAATTCTTCACGACTTAAAACAACAGGTAAATCTTGTTCTTCTCTTGGGTAAGGAATTTTTGCAGCCAGATCTTCATTTTCCAAAATGTTCTGATAGTACCACCTTAATCCGGCAACATAAATTTTGATTGTTCTCCATGCACGAAACTTTTTATATTGTAATTCATACAAATAGTCGGTAATTTCATCAATCTCAATATCATGTGGATGTTTACCAACGTACTTACACAAATACTCTACTGCACGTACATAATTAACTACTGTTTGCTCTGAATGGTTTCCTACCAACAGACGTTTTCTCATGCTTGTTAGCAAAGAACCTAGTTCTTTAACTGACATGTCTTTTGTGTTATTCATATCTATTAAATTTTGATTGTTTAATAGAATACGAATTTGTCAGTTTAATGGAAGTTTGCTACCTTTGGTTTAGTTCAACAATGTATAAAAATAATAGTCGAAATAGTAGTAAATTCAAGATTTGTAGCTCACTTCAACTTTCTTGTATTTTGACAGGAATGAAGCCCGCAATCGGCTGCTATTCTTATACTTAACGTTGGCGGTAATGCAAAAAGAGACACAACCAAACATTATCATACTTAATCATATAAATAATATTAAAAAATCTTTAGCTATGAAAACAAAACTGACAATAATTATTTTGATTAGCGTTTTCGCTTTTTCATGTGAAAAAGATAATATTGATAAAAAGTTTGAGATAGGAAACGGAGTTGAGATTTACCTGACTGTAACGCCTTATTTTCATAATTTGTACATGGATTACAGCACTGTAGATTTTGATACGATATTGTTATCGGATAATCCAATACTTAGATATAATGATTTTTTAAAATATGACTCCATAACCCACAAATTGACTCTTGGAATATCTCATGATTCTTTAAAGATTGGTGATGCTGGAGTGTATGGCCGAATGTTTGTTATGACTGTTGATAAGAATCCTATTTATTGTGGATTTAAATGGCCGGTGATTTCATCGATACCTTGTAATTGGGTTTATATTGAAGAACCATATGCAGATTTGGACAATTTAAATGATAACGAGATAATTATTAGTTTTTCTTCTCAAGAGTATGCTGATCCAAGACTGGATGAAAGAATTGTTGCCAGATTGAAAAATGATGGA
>DAOWGM010000157.1 GCA_030637515.1 Bacteroidales bacterium | reverse complement strand
AATTTGTAACACGCGTTCAAATTCAATGCGGGGTTTTGTGGTTTGCTGACTAAGTTTTATCTTAGTAAAGTTGTTCAACGGGGGACAATGAAACAAGGCGGAAACCCGCACAAAATTTAACGCGGGACCGTTAGCCATAATTATTATTTTATGAAAAAGTATGTAATTTTCTTTTTATTAATTGTTATTATTAATTCCTGTACGACAAGACAAACAACAGTTGATACATTAATGCAACATGATTGGATAGCAATTAATTCCAAAGCTATTCATGGTGGTGGAATAACATCTTTTGATGGAATGTTAATGGATTTTGAATCTTCTGAAGCTAAATTAAATCATATATTTTTTGATTCTACTTTAACTTATAGTTTTGATTTTAAGGAAGAACAAATCTTCTTAGACGATTCTCTTTTTGGAAAAATTGAGTTTATTTCTGATGATAGCTTATTAATTAATTTTGATGATTGGATGCTAACTAAGTATATTCCAGTTGAAAAAAATGAAATTTTAATTGATGAAAATGAGCTAATTGAAAATGAATGGATTTATCGAACAGAAAACGGATACAAGACTTTAGAAATTTTCACTGATATAAATTGGGGAAGGTTTCCTAATGAGACTGCAAAAATATGTGTAGAACAATATTTAGATTCTAAATTTAAGGGAATTGATCAAGAAAGGTGGAGTCTAATGAATGTTGACAATTCTTCTGTTCTGTCAATAGCTTGGGGGCAAATAGATCCTGCAATTTACTTTATCGAGTCAAAAAGCACTGATTCAATATTGCTTAAATGTTGGTTAGAAAATGAATCACACACTATTGTTTTAAAGAAAATACCAAACTTAAATAAGAACAAGTTAGACTCAATAATAAATCTTATCATTGATAAGACTTGGAAAATTTCAGAAGTAATTGATTATGTTCATCAATTTTCCGATGATTCATTACTAAATCACATAGGAGAAACTGGAATAACTATAAGAGATACAATATTTCTCAAAAAAGAATCTCTTTTAAATAAAACTTTATCATATTCCTTTAATAAAGATTTTACTTACAAAATATTTGATAATAGTCAGTTGTAATAAAACTGACTTCGAAATGATAGAGTGGAACAAAATTAAAAATGAAAAAGATTTTTCTGCATTTTTCAATTTTGCAATAGCAACAGAAGATACGGTATTATTATCTCAGTGTATTGACTCTTTAGAAAAGTATAAACCAACAAATACTTGTATAATTTTGAAGTATCTTGATTACTATCATGAAAAATTAGATACTGTATATCATTCAAGTTTTTTTCTTTTTGATAATTGTGAGTATCTCCGACACATTAAAGATAGAAATATTGTTTTTATTAATATTGACAGTTATAATTCTGTTCAGATAGAATATTCTGATAGTAGTTATTCTGATTATCATAAATTACTTTTAACGCTTTTTGATACAACTGGAGACTCATATGATTTACCAGAATATTTAATTGCCAATTTTAACAAGGAAGAATACATTGCAAGAAAATTAGGAACGTTTATTAGTTGTGAAATGTCACCAGATACTTTAAACGAAAAAGCAACTTGGAGAAAATTAATAAAAACAAATAAACAAGTTTTAGAAGTATATGAGAAAATACGAGATTACAAGTCTTTAAAAATCTTTGAATGTGAGTTTAAGGAATTATATGACTTAGAGAGAAAGTTCATTATGAATCTTGTTCCCGTTTTTATTGAAAATTATTTCTACTATTCGTTTATAAATATTCCACCACCGCCACCTCCTCCTCCAATAAAAGGTAATGGTAGTGACAAGTAAGAAGCTAATGTTTTTTCACATAATACAATTGCTAACATCGGGTCATAAAACATGCGGGTTTTTGGTGGTTTGCGAGCTTTTTACTATCTTCAAACTTTATTAACGGGTGATAATGAAACAGGGCGAAATCCCGCACGATTTCATACCCGAGGACCGTTACAAACAAGGCGCTTCAAAATAAATTTTGAAAACTTCATCTCATTTTGATAAGTAATTTAATCAAGAAACTTATTTCACAGTTTGACAATTCCTGCCCGCTCTGCAGCCTTCGGCTGCATCTGTAAATAGGAAGTATTTATTAATAAATTCCAATTAATATTATTAAGAATCAATAATTTGCATAGAACGTAAAAACAATTACTTTTGCACTCTTAATGTAAAATCACTTAATAATTATCTTTAATACCTTTTGATTATGAGAAAACTATACTATGTTTTATTTATTTCATTATTTGCAATAATAGCAATAGAGACAAGTGCCCAAAATACTTATGTTCCGGACGATAATTTCGAACAAGCACTAATTGATTTAGGTTATGATGCAGGAGTTTTAGACGATTATGTACCGACTGGCAATATTAGCGGAGTTACATTATTAAATTTATATAGCAAAAATATTGCGGATTTAACTGGGATTGAAGATTTTATTGCATTAACGATGCTGAATTGTAGTGATAATCAACTAACAAGTTTGGATGTATCTTCAAATACGGCTTTAATACAATTGTATTGCAATAGTAATCAACTAACAAGTTTAGACTTATCTTCAAATACGACTTTAAATCATTTTCAATGCATGTCTAATCAAATATCAAGTTTGGATGTCTCAGGATGCCCAGCGTTATATTTATTGTATTGCCACCAAAACCAACTTTCAAGTTTGGATGTTTCAGTAAATACAAATTTAACTAATTTATGGTGCTATTCTAATCAACTTTCAAGTATAGATGTATCAGCAAATACTACTTTAACTCAATTGAAATGCTACTCTAATCAACTTTCAAGTTTGGATGTTAGGAACGGAAACAATGAAAATGTGACAACTTTTGATGCATCTGATAATTCAGATTTAGCTTGTATATACATAGATGATAAAATGGCAAGTTATCTTACTGATTGGACAATAGATGCAACATCTAATTTTGTTAATGATGAAGCAGATTGTAGTGTTGCAACATCAGTAGATGAAATTATTGCAATAGAAGATTATACCATTTACCCAAATCCTACAAATGGAATCTTGAAATTTGATTTCTCAGGAAATAATGTTCAAAAAATAAAGATTTCTGATATAACCGGTAAAACAGTTTTTGAAAAAGTTAACGTTGAACAAAATGAAGTTGTTGATTTATCAGGTTTTGCAAATGGAATATATGTTGTTATTTTGCAAACGGATAAAGGAAGCGTGTCCTCAAAAATTATAAAAGAATAGATTATTTTAATCAATATTTAAAAGCCTGACAAATAATAAATGTCAGGCTTTTTTTCTTAAAGTAATTTATTTTTTGCTCTTTCGAGCAATAAGTATTTCCCTCCTTAAAAAAATGTTTTTAGTCTTTCATTGTAAACTTGCTACCAACTTGACAAGGATGGTCTTTTTGCGCCCAATTTGTAACAGCGGTTCAAATTTAAGCGGGGTTTTTGGTGGTTTTCAAACTTATTACTATCTTCAAACTTTATTAACGGGTGACAGGGAAACAGGGCGGAAATCCCCGCCAAAACTTAACCGCGGACCGTTATAAAACCAGTCGTATTCGAGCATAAAAGTCTTTTAAATGTTAATTCATATAGTAATTTTGTTGAAACTTATTTTTACTTTTTGACACTTATTTCAAACATGATAAATTCATCACATTCTGATAAGTAAATTATATTTAGTTTTGGTAACGTGTTGATACAGTAATTAAGAAAATAGCTTCTGTAAGTAAGATAGAAAATTGTTTTAGTTTTTTTCCCGACCCGCTTTTGCCTTACGGCAATTAGGAAAAACCAATTGCTCTTAAACACATTTGCTACGTTCCTCTTCGCAAAAAAGTTTAAGTTTTCTATTCGGTTAATAAGAGTATTGCATAATAACTCCTATATTGGACTTAAATCTGTAATAGCCATTTTAAGTCCATTTGTACACATATGCATTAATTTGATTGTTTAATAAACCACTTTAGTACCTAAAGTGAACTTTTTGCATATATTTGTTATAACAACAAGTTAGCAAAAATGTTAAGCTCAACGTTAGGTCACTTCAGGAAATGGCTACATTCAAATCAAAATTTATAATTCAACACTAATAAAATTATGAAAAACATTACAAAAGGAGTTTTTGGTT
>DAOWGM010000141.1 GCA_030637515.1 Bacteroidales bacterium | reverse complement strand
TATTAGCTCACCAAAAAGGTGACAAAGTTCTTGTTTTCAAGAAAAAGAGAAGAAAAGGGTATAAAACGTTAAACGGTCATCGTCAACAATTTACTCAAATTCAAATAGAAGAAATTATTGCTTAATTTTAAAATATTTTAGAAAATGGCACATAAGAAAGGAGCTGGTAGTTCACGTAACGGTCGCGAATCGGAAAGTAAACGATTAGGTGTAAAACTATATGGCGGCCAAGCTGCCAAAGCTGGTAACATTATTGTTCGCCAGAGAGGAACAAAACACTATCCAGGCGAAAATGTTGGAATGGGTAAAGACCATACATTATTTGCTTTGACAGATGGTAAAATCGAATTTAGAAAAAAACAAGGGAATAAATCATTTGTATCTGTTATTCCTTTCGAAGTATAAAAGATTTTTACGTAATTTTGAATCTCCTGATTTTGCTATCTTATAGTTAAAAGTTAGGAGATTTTTTATTTATTCACAATTCAATTTATTAGTAAAGATATGCTGACCTTAAAATTCATCCAGGAAAACAAAGATTTAGTAGTTGAACGTTTAAAGATTAAAAACTTTCAAGCTGGAGATATTGTAAGCGAGATTCTCGATTTAGATCAAAATCGACGTTCTATCCAAAATAGCATGGATAGTAATCAAGCTGAATTAAATAAAATGTCTAAGGAAATTGGGATGTTGTTTAAGTCTGGGAAAGCAGAGGAAGCAAATCTGCTAAAAAATAAAAACACAGAATTAAAAGAAATAGTAAAATCCCAAGGAGAAGAATTATCAGCAACTGAAAAGAAATTAAATGAATTATTAGTTCAGATTCCAAATCTTCCTCATGAATCAGTTCCGTCAGGGAAAAGTGAAGAGGATAATGTAGAAATAAAATCAGGAGGTAAAATTCCTGAATTGCATAAAGGAGCATTGCCACATTGGGATTTAGCAAAGAAATATGATATTATTGATTTTGAATTAGGGAATAAACTTACCGGAGCAGGATTTCCGGTTTATAAAGGTAAAGGCGCGAAATTGCAGAGGGCATTAATCTCCTATTTTCTTGATCAAGCAACAGAAGCAGGATATCAGGAAGTAATGCCACCATTAATGGTAAATGAAGATTCTGGTTTTGGAACAGGTCAGCTTCCCGATAAAGAAGGTCAGATGTATCATGTTACTGCAGATAACTTATATTTAATTCCAACAGCAGAAGTTCCGGTAACAAATATTTTTAGAGATGTAATTTTATCGGCAAAGGATTTTCCGAAAAAGATGACTGCTTATACTCCATGTTTTAGACGTGAAGCTGGGTCATATGGAAAAGATGTTCGTGGATTAAATCGATTACATCAATTTGATAAAGTAGAAATCGTTCAGGTTCAACATCCTGAAAAATCATATGATACACTTAAAGAAATGGTTAATCATGTTGAGGAATTAGTAAAATCATTAAATCTACCTTACAGAATATTAAGACTTTGTGGTGGTGATGTTAGTTTTACTTCGGCATTAACTTTTGATTTTGAAGTATTTTCAGTTGCGCAGGAAAAATGGTTAGAGGTTAGTTCTGTTTCAAATTTTGAATCATACCAGGCAAACAGACTTAAACTTCGATTTAAAGAAGAAGGAGAAAAGAAACCACAGCTTGCTCATACTTTAAACGGAAGTGCACTGGCATTACCAAGAATTTTGGCTGCAATACTTGAAAATAATCAAACACCAAAAACAATTAAAATTCCTAAGGTACTACAACCTTATACTGGATTTAAAATAATAAAAAATCCCTAAAGAGCTATAAGAAAATCCTTCTGGATGAAGCTTTTAAATCTTATGCTGGTTTTAATATAATAGATTAACAGAGATAAAAAAACATTATAAAAGAGTACTCATTTGAGTGCTCTTTTTTGTTTTGTAGAACAGTGCTTTTTTAATACTCAAATTATTCGTATTATTAGTTTTTGTTCTCAATCATAATTTATGAGATATACTCATCTTATTTTATTTCAAGTTTTACTTCTATTTTTTTCTTGTTCAAGAGATAAAAATAAAGATTTTTCGGAGGTTAATGCCTTGTTAGAAATAACTGATAGTTTATTAGATCGAGTTCAAAGCCAATATGATTTAACTACTGAAAACTTTTATAAACTTATTGATGATAGTCTTTATGTTGATTCTATATTTCAAAATAAAGGCTTGTCTAAATCACTTGAATTTTATCAAAACCTTGAACAAAACAAGAGCGAATACGAAGATATTTTTATTCAGTCTAAAAAAGAGATATATTTCCTGCAGGATCAGTTAGAATTGCTTAAAACAGATTTTATTGAAAATGAAATTTCGAACTCCGATTATTTATTAGAAATTTCAGAGTTAAAAAACTTAGTTGGTTTCTTAAATGAGAGGGTTGACTCAAACATCCTTAGAATTGATGAAAAGGGTAATTTCTAAGGATTTTTAATGATACTAATCCAAAATGAAAGATAAAAAAAAGGCATTTCTTTATGCAGGATTAACAATCCTTTTCTGGGGAACATCTGCTTCTGCCTTTAAGATAGGATTAAGATATCTCGATTATTTTCAATTACTCTTTATTGCAACTATAACAACTGTAGTTTTCTTGTTTTTTGTTTTAGTTTATCAAAATAAATTGGCCTTATTTAAACAGTTATCTTTTAAGGAATACTCACATTCAGTTTTGTTGGGATTTTTAAATCCCTTTTTATATTATACTGTTTTGTTTATCGCGTATAATCGGCTCCCTGCTCAGGTAGCTCAACCATTAAATTTTGTATGGCCCATTACTTTGGTGCTATTATCAATCCCAATTTTAAAGCAAAAGTTAAAAATTAAAAGTTTTTTGGCCCTATTATTAAGCTTTCTTGGAGTAATAATAATATCATCGGAAGGTAATATTACAAACATGGAATTTTCCGATACCTTGGGAGTATTCTTAGCTTTAGGAAGCTCTTTTGTATGGGCTCTATTTTGGTTATACAATGTTAAAGATAAACGTGATGAAGTTTTGAAACTTTTTCTCAACTTTTTATTTGCTTTGTTGTTGATTACTATAACACTTCTATTATTTTCAGATTTTGGGAGTATAAATGTAAATGGTGTTTTTGCCGGAATTTATATCGGATTATTTGAAATGGGCATAACATTTGTATTGTGGTTAAAGGCATTAAAATTAGCCACGAGAACAGAAAAAATAAGTAACCTAATATTTCTTACACCATTTTGTTCTTTAGTATTTATAAGTGTAATTTTAGAGGAGAGATTATTCTTTACAACATTTTTTGGTTTAATTTTGATTGTTACAGGAATATTTGTTCAACAGACTAACAGAAAAGTAAAATTTTATGAAAAGAAATAAGCTAATAATAATCTTAGCGTCAATACTGATAGCAGGATCATTCATATTTTCTTCATGTGAAAAGGAGAAAATATATTCACCGGATTATAATACTGTACAGGAGCTTCATTCGTTAATGAATGAATGGTATTTGTGGAAAGATTCAATTTCTGATGTTAATCCCGACAATTATTCCAATGTGGATGATTTGTTACAAGCAATGAGATATTTTCCAAGGGATAAATGGAGTTATATTTCTACAGAAGATGAATATGCACAATATTACGAGGAAGGAACATATGTTGGTTATGGGTTTGGATATTCTGCTGATTCTGAAGGAAACATTATAATTACTTTCTTGTATGAGAATTCTGATTTAACAAGTTATGGAATAACACGCGCATGGAAGATTAATAAAATCAATGGGATAGGTATTGATGAGAATTCATCGATAGGAACTTTACTTGGAGCTAATGAGATTGGGGTTGAAAACACAATAGAATTTGAATCTCCGACAGGAACTAAGGTTAGTGAAACTTTTAGTAAAAAGTTGATTGCAATGAATACTGTAACTTATCAAGAGATAATAATATCAGGAGCTGACAAGATTGGCTATTTCGTATTTAAAAGCTTTATAGGACCATCAATTGATGAGCTGACAGAAATATTTAATGATTTTAAAGCGCAGGGCGTTAATGAATTAGTTGTAGATCTTAGATATAATGGTGGAGGTAGAATGGATGTGGTATCACATCTTGCTGGACTTATAATTCCTGATAATTTAAACGGCGAACTATTTTTTAAATATGAACATAATGTAGATCAATCCGACGAGAATTCAGAATATTTATTTGAGCAGGATGCAGGATCTTTAAAATTAGATAAAGTTTATTTTATTACGGGTAAGGGTTCTGCTTCGGCGAGTGAGGCTATAATTAATGGTCTTGATCCGTATTTGGATGTTTATATTGTGGGAGATGATACTTATGGGAAGCCTGTAGGAATGTATTCTTTTGCAAGTAGAGTAAGCAATTTGGTTTATGTCCCAATATCGTTTCGTCTTTTAAATGCAGATGATTTTGGGGGATATTATAATGGATTACAAGCAGATAGTTATGTCAATGATGATCTTTATAATGATTTTGGAACTGATGAATCAATTTTTAAGGAAGTGCTTTATCATATAGAAAATGGTTCATTTTCGAGCACCAAATCTTCTCATGATATGCATAAGCTAATTAAGGAAATTCGTAACTTAAAAGACGAATTAGGTTCGATTTAATAATAAAATAATTGGAAAAGGAACGTATAATATTAGGCATTGATCCAGGTACAACAATAATGGGGTATGGATTAATAAAAATTGTAAAAAAGGAAGCCGTGCTTATAGCATTAGGTGTAATAGACCTTAGAAAATATTCTGATCATTATGTAAAACTGAAGCATATTCTTGAACGAGTTACAGCTCTCATTGATCATTTTCATCCTGATGAATTTGCCGTTGAAGCTCCTTTTTATGGCAAAAATGTTCAATCTATGTTAAAACTTGGAAGAGCTCAGGGTGTAGCTATGTCTGCAGCTTTATCAAGATCTTTACCCGTTTTTGAATACGCTCCACGAAAAATAAAGATGTCAATAACAGGACAAGGTAATGCTTCAAAAGAACAGGTGGCAATGCTTTTAAAAAATCTTTTAAAAATTGATGAATTGCCTTCTGATCTTGATGCTACCGATGGTTTAGCAGCAGCTATGTGTCATTTTTATCAAACAAATACTCCAGTGCAGGATAGATCATTTAATAGCTGGAAAGATTTTATAAATAAGAATCCCGGACGGATAAAAAAATAAGCGGCAAATTTGCCGCTTATTTTTTTAAGTTTTTCTTTTAGTTATTGTAATTGGAATACAATAGGGAATGTAAATCTAACCTTAACAGCTCTACCTCTTTGCTTCCCTGGAGTCCATTTTGGAGATGATTTTACAACTCGAATTGCTTCTTTATCCAATGAAGGATCTACTCCACGAACTACAATAACATTTTCAATCGCACCTGCTGCACTAATATCAAACTGAACAAATACACGTCCACTAACACCATTTTCCTGAGCAATTATAGGATATTTCAAGTTTCTCTGAATATAAACTCGAAAAGCATCACTACTTTGTCCCTGGAAAGTTGGCATATCTTCAACTACAAAGAATACTTCCATTTCATTAACTTCTTCTTCTTCTTCAGCAAACTCAAAGATTTCAATTTCTGTATCCTGATCTGCTTCTGTATCATCAAGAAGTAGTTCGTCCTCAATTTCCACATCATCTTCTACAATATTTATTACCTCTGTAGTTTGTGGTGGTGGAGGTGGTGGTGGTGGTGGTTGATTCTGACGTGTTATAGGAATAATTTCTTCCTCTAAATCCATGTCTGCCAGTTCTCCTAAAGAGTTAAGATCTGATGGTCTTGATCCCCATTCAAATGCCAGTAGCACTATTCCAAGAACGAATACATAACCTAATTGAAGAAACATCCCTCTGTTCTTCTCTAAAT
>DAOWGM010000177.1 GCA_030637515.1 Bacteroidales bacterium | reverse complement strand
ATATAATCAATTGCTCCTTCTTGTATTGCTAAAACAGCCTTTTCCAGTTCGGCATATGCAGTTAAAAATATTATTGAAATATCAGGATCAATTTTTAAGATTTCTTTCATCCAAAAGAATCCTTCATTACCAGTATTTAACCCTGCAACAAAATTCATGTCAAGAATAATTGCATCATAAGTTTGTTTCTCCAGAGTAAAGTATAACTGATTTGGATTTGTAATCGAATCTATAGAATTACAACTGGTTCTGAGGAGTAGCTGTATTGCAACAATAATATCCTTATTATCTTCAACAACTAATATATTAGGTAATGATTTTTTCATTATTTATTGTTCATATTTCGATAAACTCAATATGACATTAAATATCTCTGTCATGCTGAGCTTGTCGAAGTGTGAATTCATCGTTTGAAATTTTAATAAAAGTATGGAAACGAGAATTGTTTTCCCAATCATTGGGAAAACAATTCTCACATAACAACAAGTCTGTTTCGTTAAACTACAGTAAAACAGAGCAATAGAAGTTTGGCATTTAAATTGGCATAAGCTAAACCGATTAACTAAATTTGAAAATTATGTTTAAGAGTTTTTTAGTATTAGCCATTAGGAATTTTTTTAAGAATGGGGCTTATTCCATAATTAACATTTTTGGACTTTCTGTTGGATTAGCAGCATTTATAATGTTAAGTCTTTTTGTTAGGTTTGAATTGAGCTTTGATACATATCATGACGATCATGAGAGAATTTACCGGCTTACACAAATAGTTAGTACCGCCAACGAAACCCAGACTTGGCAAGAATTACCGGCACCTATTAGTCTGGAGTTAGAAAATAGATATGCTGAGGTTGAAGAAGTTATTGTTATTCGCAGGATATGGGGTGAATATTTTTCAACATCAAAGGAAAGAACTTTTTATGAAGAAGATGGAAGTTATGCAAATCCTGATATTTTCGATTTGTTAAAGATCAACTTTATTGCCGGAAGTAAAGAAACAGCACTTGATGCACCAATGAAAATTGTTTTGACTAAATCATTAGCAAATAAGCTATTTCCTGATTTGGATCCAATGGGGCAAAATGTATTAGTAGATAGGAAGAGAACATATCAGGTTTCAGCTGTAATTGAAGACTTTCCTTATAATACCTATGGACGATCAAGCTATCTTATACCATTCGAAACATATAAACGCGTTTATAATAAAGATTTGTTTGAGCTTTGGGATAGGCATAGTGTTAGAGTTTATTTAAAACTAAATGAAGGGGTTGATGCTAAAATATTTGAGAGTAAAATAAAGTATTTGTTAGATGAGTTTATTGAAGATCGTGAAGATGAAATTCAACTTAAGCCGGTTTGGATGTTTCATTTGCGTCAAAGTAACGATGACAGTTATTGGGCTGTGATTCTTCTATATGGATCACTGGGTTTGTTTACGTTACTTTTAGCTGCTATAAATTTTGTAAATTTAACTACAGCTTATTCATTGACCAGAGCAAAAGAAATAGGGGTAAAAAAGATTGTTGGCTGTTCAAAAATTAGTTTGATGAAGCAGTTTTTAGGTGAATCACTAATTTTTGTTTTTATTTCATTACTTGTTGCACTTACTATTACAGAAGCAACTTTACCTTTATTTAGTCGAATAGTATCTGTCCCGCTTGATATAAGATATATTGAAGATTGGCCTTTTACTTTATTCATTATTGGGATAACCGGACTTACAGGAGTATTGTCAGGACTTTATCCTGCGTTGGTTTTATCTTCAATAAATCCTTTGACAATTATTAAAAATCAATTGTTTGATAGTAAGCGATTTAAGAAATTCTCTATGCGCAGAGGCTTAATAGTTTTTCAATTAGTAATATCCATTTTATTCGTATTATCAACTGTAGGTATTCTGGCGCAATTTAATTATTTGCAAAACAAAGATTTAGGATTTGATAAACAAAACTTACTTATATGTAAAATTAAAGAAACAGAGAATGTAAAAATAAATGAGTTTTCGGCTTTACGTGATGAAATACTACAGGTTCCTGATGTAGAAGAAACATCATTGTCCTACAATACTCCTTTTTATAGTTCAATGAGCCATACAATGAATTGGGAGGATGCCCCGGAAGGTGAAAAAATGACGTGCAGATATAACAGAGCTTATGCTACTTTTCTGAAAACATTAAAAATTGAGTTATTAGCAGGAAGAGATTTTGATGTAAATAGAATGGAGGATTCTACAGCTTGTATTGTAAATGAAACCTTTGCAAGATTTGCTGGATGGACCATAGAGGAAGCTATTGGGAAAAGAGTCTGGGATTTACAATATACTATCATAGGTGTAACAAAAGATTTTCATTTGCAATCTCCATTTTCAAAAATCAGACCTTATTTCTTAATTAAACATTCAGGATACTTAACAGGAAACAAAGCTATAGATATTCGAGTAAAAGATTTATCTAATAAAGAAACTATAAAAAAGATAAAAATTATTCTTGAAGATTTTTTTCCTGAAAGTAATTTTGAACTTGTTCATTTTGATGGAAATGCGAATGATGACACCAATAAAATATACGGAGCAATGGGAAAAACTTTTGGGTTCTTTTCTGTTATCTCAATTGTAATAGCAATAATAGGTTTGTTTGCTTTGATTTCATTCAGCAGTAAACAAAAAGTAAAGGAAATAGGTATTCGTAAAGTATTAGGAGCAACTTCATTTCAAATATATGCTAAGTTAGCAAAAGAGTATCTTGTGCTTATAATTATTGCTAATCTTATTGCTATTCCTCTTGGGATACTGTCAGCAAATGGCGATCCGTCATATTATAAACAAGATATGAATTACTACTTGTTTTTATGGGTTGCGATAGTGTCAATTATTGTTACATTACTTACAATTAGTATTCAAGTTATAAAGGTCTCACGAGCAAACCCTGTCGAAAGTTTACGATACGAATAAATTATGAGGTATTTTATTGCAAAACATAGGGCTAAATACATAGTCCTATGTTTTTTAAATTATTTATACTTAGCTTTGTAAACTATTTAGTAGAATAATTGTTAGTAACAGAATGATTGAAATTGATAAAAGAATAATAGAATTTATAAATAAACACCACGTACTTACTTTAGCCACTTCACGAAATAATATACCTTACTCTGCCAATTGTTTTTATGTTTTTTATGAAGATGAAAATATGTTGGTATTTACTACAGATCATAAAACCAAGCATGCTCAGGATGCTGTAATTCAAACAAATGTAGCAGGATCAATAGTGTTAGAAACCAATGTTATTGGAAAAATTCAGGGCGTGCAGTTTCAAGGTAAAATGTATGAGCCTAAAGATGAGTTGCTGAAGAGCGTAAAAGCCAGATATTTAAAAAGGTTTCCCGTAGCAATGCTAATGAAAACTAATTTATGGGTAGTTGAATTAAGTTTTCTTAAATTTACAGATAATCGCCTTGGATTTGGTAAGAAGCTAATCTGGGGAAAAGAAGCATCAGAAAATATTTCATAAAATGATTTTAGTAACAGGAGGCACAGGTCTTGTAGGATCACATTTGCTGTACGCGTTGGTACAACAAAACGAGCCAGTAAAAGCAATAATAAGAAACAGGGATAAAATAGATCAGGTTAAAAAAGTGTTTGCATATTATTCTGATAAATCTGAAAGTTTAATAAACAAAATTGATTGGGTTGATGGCGATCTATTGGATCTGTATTCATTAAACAATGCTTTTAAGGATATTAAGAAAGTATATCACTGTGCGGCAGTTGTTTCATTTGATGGTAAAAATAAAACTCAAATAATAGAGGCAAATATTCAGGGTACTGAGAATGTGGTTAGCCTCTGTTTAACCTATCAAATTGATAAGTTTTGTCATGTTAGCTCTATAGCTTCTTTAGGAGGAGTTGTAAACGGAGGAATAATTAATGAAGACTCAAAATGGACTTCCTCAAAAACCCATTCGGTTTATTCTGAAAGTAAGTTTAAATCGGAAATGGAAGTTTGGCGAGGAATTCAGGAAGGATTAAATGCCGTAATTGTAAATCCTTCGGTAATACTTGGACCCGGATTCTGGAAATCAGGAAGTGGTTCCTTATTCGCTAAAGCAGCAAAAGGAATGAAATATTACACTTCAGGAGCAACAGGTTTTGTAGATGTGAGAGATGTTGTAAAAGCTATGATAGATTTAATGGAAGGAGATATAAGTTCTGAAAGGTTTGTTTTAAATGCAGAGAACCTAAGTTATAAAGCATTATTTGACATGATTGCAGAAGCAATGCATACTAAAAAACCAAAGAGAGAAGCTACAATGAGGCTTTTAAAAGTTGCTGCGTTTTTGGATTTGATAGCTAGTAAAACAGGAATAAAAAAACGAGAAATAACAAAAGATATTATCAGATCAAGTATTTCTGTATCAAAATATTCAAATGAAAAAATAAAAGAGGCCATAGGAATAAAATTTATACCTATTGAAAAAAGTATTCAGGAAATGGCTGAAAAATTTAAAGAAGAATTAACAATTAGCTAATGTACTATTAATAGTAATTAGTTAATATTGAATGAAATTAAAAATAATATGAGTAAAGGAAAAAATAAAAATATAAAAAAAGGAAAAAGAAATAGCTATAAATTAAATAAGCAAGTTCTTACAAATAAAATGACGGGTTTGTTTTCAAACGAACCATCAAAACTGTTTAATTATAAGCAAATTGCAAAGCATTTTGAAATAACTGATGATTCAACAAAAGGATTAATAACCGCAATATTATATGAACTAAGAGATTCTGGATCATTAGTGGAGATATCTCGTGGCAAATTTAAAATGTCGCAACAAGGCGGATATATAACTGGCGAAGTGCAGTTAACCATGAAAGGAGCCGGATATATTATTTCTGATGAATCAGACGAGGATGTATTTGTAACTCAGTCAAATTTAAAGCATGCATTAAATGGTGACACTGTTAAAGTTTATATGTATGCAAAAAGGAGAGGAAGAC
Source organism: Bacteroidales bacterium (assembly GCA_030637515.1). Classification (GTDB taxonomy): domain Bacteria; phylum Bacteroidota; class Bacteroidia; order Bacteroidales; family UBA12077; genus UBA12077. The sequence continues at coordinate 543 of DAOWGM010000177.1, read as the reverse complement.
AGCCGGAAGGTGAAGTTGTAGAAATAATCAAAAAATCAAAAGTTAATATTGTTGGTGTAGTTGATGTTTCAAAAAACTTTGCATTTATGATTGCCAACAGCAGGCAAATGCCATATGATGTATTTATTCCGCTAACAAAACTTAAAGGAGCTAAGAATGGTGATAAGGTAATAGTTCAAATTACCGAATGGCCTGAAAAATATAGAAATCCGTTTGGAGAGGTTGTTAATGTTTTAGGTAAGCCGGGTGAAAATGAAACTGAGATGCATGCTATTCTTGCAGAATTTGATTTGCCTTATGAGTTTGATAAAAAGGTTGAAGACGCTGCGAATGAAATTTCGGAAATAATAACAGAAGAGGATTATAAAGCACGAAGAGATTTTCGTGATATTACAACTTTTACCATTGATCCGGCAGATGCAAAAGATTTTGACGATGCTTTATCTATTCAAAAACTTAAAAATGGAAATTGGGAAGTTGGTGTACATATTGCAGATGTTACGCATTATGTAAAGAAAAAATCTATTGTTGAAAACGAAGCTT
>DAOWGM010000033.1 GCA_030637515.1 Bacteroidales bacterium | reverse complement strand
CGCTCAGCACCATTGCTTTTGACAACAGCACCATAAAGTGGTTTGAAGGCTACTCCTGTAAGTCGCCTTCGGTGGGTCTTCCACCATCTCATTGAAAGCATGTCAAAGAACCTCATATTGTCCTCTTCCTTCGAGGCACACAGGGTTTAAATGTGTAGATGTATCTTTCCAAATTGCACGACAGTGCAAAAGAGTGTAGGCAAAAAAAGTTTTTCTTTCAATAGAAACCGATCCAATCAATTAATAAAAAATTATTATCAAAACGAGACAATTTTTCGTTAATTATTTCTTTGTCAAAATGAGATAAAGTTTTCTGATTTATTTTTTTGATCGCATTATTTGTAACGGTCCGCAAGTAAGCTATCGTGCGGGTTTTCGCCTTGTTTCATTGTCCACCGTTGAACAACATTACTAAGATAATACTTAGTCAGCAAACCACAAAACCCCGCATGTAGTTTGACTTGCTGTTATGCAATGTTGGTTATTTAACTTTTTTTCTCCAGTTTTCTATTGTATTGGAATATCCTATTGAATTTGAACTTTTGTAAATCCCAATGCTATATCCAAAAGTCAAATTTATTACGATGTAATCTAACTGATTAACTTCAGAATAATTTTTTAAGATTATTCGAACAGCATCTTGAACAAACTTTAAATCTTCAATATTATCAGGTCGCAAATTAGAAATAATATTTTCTTTCAATACAATGTTTAAAGTAAAATATTCTGTTTTGTTTATATACTCATCACTGCCAAGCTTCTTCATGGAAGATGTATTTCTTGACAATACAGAAGTGCCTACTTCTTCTATTTTATCTATTTGCTCCTTTAATGGTTTAAGTTTGTGATAAATACTTGTTGTATCATTGCTTCTAACATTAAAAAGAACAGTTAACCCTAAAATGAGGACAGCTACTCCACTAATTATATACAATGGAAATATTCTTGATTTATTTAATTCTTGTCTCGGATAAGCTTCTATGTTAATAACATATGTACTAAGAATTAAGTCATGTAAAGCTTGTCGAGTTGGTGTGTTTATTATTAAATGAATTGGTAATAGAATAAGGAATGTCAAAAAAACTATTCCTTTAGCAATAAAAAATATTGAAAATTCAGACCAACCAGCAAAACTATAATTCAAAAAGAAATATGGAATAGTATAAATTAAGGCTCTTATAAACGCTTTTGAAATTGAAATGTTTTCCAAGTTATTACCAACAACTCGAAGTTTTAAAGCTGCTTTTCCAAAAGTTTGACCATTAGAAATTTTACTATTCCCAATACCAAAATATAATAACGAAATAAAAAAGCCAACCAATACTCCTTGATTACCTAATTGCACAAAAAAGTCTTTAAAGAAAAGACTAAGTATAAAACCTATAGCACCAAGAATAACAACATCAACTATGTACGCACCTATTCTACTCCAAAATTTTGAATAAATTGGATGCACCTTTATCATGTTAGCTTCAATCTCATCAACTTGCTCTGATAATCCACGATTTTTTAATTCATTGACCATTTCAGATAATCTACTTTTTTCTAAATTCTTAGGATTTCTCAATAAAGACAATAAATCGTCATCGGAACGGTCTTTAAGGTCATTTTTATAAATTCTTTCCATAATTTACTTATTATCGTTTCAAATTGTGGGTTAAATACCAATTTTGCATAACGGTGAGCATATGCAGCTGTAAGGGATTTTGAAAGATTTATCTATCAAAATAGTTGTGAGCCAAATATGCGATTAGACACAAATTTAGCATTTTTTATTAATTAGTCAAATCGCAGATTTGGCGGAGCTTATTTCTTGCAAAAAACTTACGTAAAACGTCTGAAACCCTTATGCTGTATGATGCATTGTTGTAGGTAGGTTGTTTATATGTTTTTTGTTAAATTTTGTATCACTCAACTATTCCATCCTTTTTAAAAGTAATTTGAGTCTTTGGTATCATACTCTCAATTACATTATACCTTCCTCTTATTGTTTTGTCAGCAACACTAAAGCTTACAAAATCATCAATAATTCTATAGGTTATTGGGTAAACAAAATTACCTTTCTTTTTATTACCATTTCCATCTATAACAGAATAGTCAAACTGTACATAATTATAATCTATATCAGATGTCATTTTTAAATATAGTTTTAAGTAAAGTTGACAATCAGAAAAAACCTTTGATGCTGTAATATGCAAATGATTACTATATGCTTCAACAATCTTTGTAATTTCCTCAGAATTACCAATATTTAAATTTTCAGTCTTTGATGATACTTTCAGATTATCAAATCCAAATTCTTTAATAATTTCATACTTCAATACCCCAGCTGGTAATTGCAAGTCTACGCGAAAATTTGTCACATCAGGCGATTTAGCAATATTAGTAATATTTAGACGAACTTCACGATAGTCTGATTTCCATTCCAATCCGTTAACATCTATACCCTCTCTGTAATTTTGAGGGGAACCAATCAAAGCAGCACGAAAGTTTGGATAGTCAACTTTACTTTTTAAATGAAATGCTCTTTTAAAAGGTGATTCTATCAATTCCTTTATATTAACGTCATTGGTCCACACTAATACTACTCCATAAAGAAGTATAGCTGAGAATAAAACTTTCAGTAAAATCTGTATCATTTTGCTTATGATTTTCATTATTCTAATTCAATATTTTAAATCTAAATTATAATATTTAGCAAAGTGCTCAACTTACCTACAACGGTTTTTGGGTATGAAACTGTGCGGGATTTTCGCCTTGTTTCATTATCCCCCGCTAATAAAAGTTGAAGATAGTAAAATGACTGCAAACCACCAAGCCCCCGCATGTTTTATGACCCAATGTTACAAATTGGGCGCAAAAGACAAGCCTTATCAAGTTGGTAGATATATTTACCATGAAAAACTAAAAACATTTTTTAGGAGGGATTTTTTATTGCATATATTTTAAATTTACTTTATTAATATACAAATAAAGCATAGTATTTCTCAATGTTTCATTTTTAAATTTTTCAAGTAATTCTGGCTCATTATTTAACACATATTTTTTAAGATTCTTTGAGCTAAGTTTATAAATTTCCCCAGTTGAAATATCCATAAGAAATTCTTTCTCGGCTGTATTAAAAGATCCTGAACTTTGAGTAAAATAAGCTTGCTCCATTTTCCAAATAAAAACGCTATATTTCCCTAACTTCTCTACTTTGCAATATCTTTTCTTATGATAAATATATATTGATTCTCCATTACAAAATCCCCAAACTTTTTCCTTTAACTTTACTTTCTTACCATTCTCATCATAAATATAAAGGTCTTCCTTTTTTTTGTTAAAGAACATAATCTCCCACTCAAATCTTTTATCGTCATGAAACCTTACGTCAGTTATTGATGGATCATTATGAATGAATTCATCATAAGAAATATATAGTCCCTGATTTAGTGAATCTGCATTTAATATTTCTATTTCTTTAACATTGTAAACCTTGCTTTCTTGCGATAAAACAAATAAAGATTGTATAAAAAATACAATAAAAATTAATCTTTTCATAATCATTTAGTTAGTAATTAAAATATGGAATTAAAAATAAACAATTAATTTAAAAATTTGGAATAAAGTTAAAATTAAATCCCAAATGCAGCTGAAAGCTGCAAAAAGCGGGCGGGCAAAAAATGTTTTTCTGTCATACTTACCGAACCAATCTCTATAATTACACTATCAAACTGCTAAGAATATTTATACTTTCGTTATCAAACCGAGATATAATTTTCCAAAAGCAGGAATTATCAGACTGTAAATAAAGCTTCTTTGATTTAATTGTCAAGATGAGATGAAGTTTTCAAAATTTACTTTTCATCGCCTTATTTGTAACGTTCTTCGGGTATGAAATCGTGCGGGTTTTCGCCCTGTTTCCCTATCCCCGGTTAATAAAGTTAAAGATAACAAAAAATGTCAAAACACCACTGCACCCCGCATGTTTTATGACCCGATGTTAGGCAACGTATTTGGAATTATTTAGTATTACTCTTGCACTGTCAGATAAAAACTAGGACTTTGATTTTCTGTCCGTAACCATTTTGCTTCACTTCCTTTTCGAATGAAAAATGTTCCATTATTTTTATTTAAATTGAAAAGAACATTTGCAGTATAATTCTTTGAACCATTCATTCTCATAAGCCTATCTTCATTAATTCCATAAACTTTTATCCATTCGAGTGTTAAAGCAATTTCTCCTTTGTAAATTAAATTATATTTACTTAAATCAATTTCAACCCAACCTTTTTCTTCACTTACGGATGTAATAATTTCTTGATTAAGCAACTCATCTGAAGGTAAACCTTCTGCTATATCTCGAATATGCAGTCGAAGCAAAGTGCTATCAAATGATTGTTTAAAAAGTCGAATATGTATACTTTTCAATTGAACCATATTATTACCTAGTTCGATTCTTGAACCAATCTCGTGTCCTTTCCCAAAATTCGTTCCACCCCAACCACAGACGCCACCAAATTTTGTATAATTAACAGTGCCAATCTTTTTAGGTTTTCCACTAGGTTTAATAACAATTTCTGTTAGCTGAATTGGTTTATTTTCAAGCCTAATAATATTCTTGCTTTTAGAAAGTTCTTTAATAGTAAAAGTCTGGGGTTCAAATCCAATCATTGAAAACCTAACTAACGAATCTTCAGAAACACCCGTGATTTCCAATTTAAATTCTCCTTTTTCATTCGAAATTGTTCCTTTGGAAGTTCCTAAAACACCAATACTTACATAAATCAAAGGTTTTTCATTCAATGTACTGTAAACTACTCCTGAAACTGATTGTCCTAGGGATACACTAGAAACTACAAACAAAACTATTATGGTAGAAACGAACTTTATTGTTTGTTTAGTAAAAGTTAAAAAATCAAATGTCATAATTATCTGTCAAATTTGTACGTAAAATATGTTGCCTAACGTTATGCTGTTAAATTTTG